>JAVLFO010000285.1:0-8013 GCA_046052805.1 Aquabacterium sp.
CACAGGCACCGACGCGCCCAGTTGGTACAGCATCGTGTTGATGCGGGTGCCGCCCGTGAAGCCATGGTTACCCATCTTGCCGTATTCGGCAAAGAACTTGGCGAAGCCTGCGTCGTAGCTCGCATTGGCCATGCCAAAGGTTTGGCGCTGGCCCTTGAGCAAGTCGGCCTTGGGTGCTTCGGCCGAACGCACCGTTTGCCACACGCCACCCACAGCCAGGGGGCCGCTGACGTAATTGGCGGCCAAGCTGTAGCTGCTACCTTCGTTGCCGCTGCTTGACTCGCCCGCTTGTGCTGCGGTGCTCAAGGTCAAACCGCCCATGTTGGGCGTGGCGTACGACACCGCGTTGCCCCAGCCTGAATCGCCCTTGTCGTTGCCCCACCGACCAAAGGTCAGACGCACGGCAGGCGACAGGCCGAACGAGCCACCAAACGGGTTGTAACTCACCACCTGGGCATATACCGGGTCAATCTGGCGACCGAGCACGACCTTGCCAAAACCACCTTGCAGGTAAACGTTCGCAGCACGTCCCCAAAAAACGTCGGCCTTTGGAAAGGCCGGTGGGACCTCGTCATTGCGGCCCGATGCGCCGGTGTCAGGACGCAAAAAAGTCTCCATCACAAAGCCCGCCTTGAGGCCATCGCCCAGGTCTTCAACGCCCTTGAGGCCGATGTAGCTGGTGATCATGTTGTTGCCGTCGACCTTGGTGAGGCGCTTGTTGTCAGTGCTGCCTTCGGTGCCGCTGAGCTGCATCGAGGCCATCGACAAATCAACCACGCCATACAGGTTGTAGCTGGACTGGGCCTGTGCAGTGGTGCACACACCGGCAGAGACGGCCAGCACAGGCAGCAGGCATTTGGAAAGGGACATGGGGTCAACTCCGTGAAGGTCGCAAAGCGCGCCCGACCATCGGGCACGCGGCGCCGCCTGAATTGCAGGTTCTGTGCCCAGCTGGAACCGCCTCTAAAGACAGGTGCCACGCACGCTTTGGGCGTTTTGTCCGATTTCCCCGCCCCAACTTGGATCAATAGTGCATACAACTTGTGCATGAAACTGTATACACAACGCGCACGGTTCTTGCTGATCTTGGGCTCACACCCTTCAATGGAGCCTTTTGCAATGACCGAACCGAAGTTGACCCGCCGAGCCACCCTGTCCCGAATGGCCGCTGCGGTGGCCCTCAGCGCCGCCTCTTCCCTGTCGGCGCTGGCCGCCACACCCATCAAGTTCCAACTCGACTGGCGCTTTGAAGGCCCGTCGGCGCTGTTCCTGTACCCCGCTGCCAAGGGCTACTTCAGCCAGGTTGGCCTGGACGTCACAGTCGATGCGGGCAATGGCTCGGGCGGCACCGTCACCCGCGTGGCCTCAGGCAGCTACGACCTGGGCCTGGCCGACATGGCCGCGTTGATGGAGTTCCACGCCAACAACCCCGATGCGCCCAACAAGCCTGTGGCCATCATGATGGTCTACAACAACACGCCTGCTGCGGCCTTCGCGCTCAAGTCGTCCAACATCAAGTCGCCCGCTGACATGGCCGGCAAGAAGCTCGGCGCGCCCGTGTTTGATGCAGGTCGCAAGGCCTGGCCAATCTTTGCCAAGGCCAACAAAGTCGGGCCCGTCACCTGGGTCAGCATGGACCCTTCATTGCGCGAGACCATGCTGGCGCGTGGTGACATCGACGTGATCACGGGCTTTTCTTTCACCTCGATGCTCAACCTCGAAGCACGTGGCGTCAAACCCGCCGACATCGTGTCCTTCCCGTATGCGCAATACGGCGTCAAGCTCTATGGCAACGCCATCATCGCCTCGCCCAAGATCCTCAAAGAGAACCCCGAGGCCGTCAAAGCCTTCTTGAAGGCCTTTGCCAAAGGCACAAAAGAGGTCTTGCTCAAGCCTGAAGCGGGCATCGAGGCGGTCAAGGCCCGCGACGGCATCATCAACACCGAGCTGGAGACGCGCCGCTTGAAGATGGCCATTGCCCAGGTCATCAACAGCCCTGATGCGCGCGCCGAAGGCTTTGGCCAGGTCAAGCTGCCGCGCCTGTCGCTGATGGCCTCGCAGGTGGCCGATGCCTTCAACACCAAATCGCGCATCAACCCCGATGTGATCTGGACGCCCGCCTACCTGCCCAGCGCTGCTGAGCTGAACGTGCTGCCTGCCGTCAAGTGAGTCAGTGAAACCGCAGCCCCTCACCACAGCAACCACCGAGCCCATCGCCATGAGCGCATTTGTTGATTTCGATCAGGTCTGGCTGGCCTACAACGACGAGCTGCTGGCCAAGTCGCAGTTTGCCGTCGAGGACCTGAGCTTGCGCATGAAAGAAGGCGAGTTCGTTGCCATCGTGGGCCCTTCGGGCTGCGGCAAGTCCACCTTCATGAAGCTGACCACAGGCTTGAAGATGCCCTCCAAAGGCCGCATCACCATTGGGGGAGAGCCCGTCACGGGTCCGCTCAAGATCACGGGCATGGCCTTTCAGGCGCCCTCGCTGCTGCCTTGGCGCACCACGGTCGATAACGTGTTGTTGCCCTTGGAGATCGTCGAGCCCTATCGCTCGAATTTCAAAGCCAAGCGCAAGGAATACGAAGCCAAGGCCCGCGCCCTGCTGCAAAGCGTGGGCTTGGGCGGCTATGAAGACAAGTTCCCTTGGCAACTGTCGGGTGGCATGCAGCAGCGCGCGTCCATTTGCCGCGCCCTGATCCACGAGCCCAAAATGCTCTTGCTTGATGAGCCCTTTGGCGCGCTCGACGCCTTCACGCGCGAAGAGCTGTGGTGTGCCCTGCGCGACCTGCAAGCCCAGCGCGGCTTCAACGTCATCTTGGTCACGCACGATTTGCGCGAAGCCGTGTTCCTGGCCGACACGGTCTATGTGATGAGCAAGAGCCCAGGCCGCATCGTGGCGCAGCGCCCCATCGAGCTGCCCCGCCCGCGCGACCTGGAGGTGACCTACGCCCCCGAGTTCACAGGCATCGTGCACGAGCTGCGTGCCCACATCGGCGCCATGCGCAAGCCCGCCACCATCGGCACCACACCGGAGGTGGCGCAATGAGCAAGCTCTTGAATCGCATCTCGCCCGCTCAGCTTGAACGCTGGGCGCCTTGGGCTTTGCTGGTGATCACGCTGCTGATCTGGCAGGCGCTGTGCTCGGCTTTGTCGGTGTCGGAGTACATCTTTCCCAGCCCCGCCCGCATTGCCGAGCAAATGGTCGAGTTCCATGCCGAGATCCTCAAACACGCCTGGCGCACGCTGTGGGTCACGATGGTGGGCTTTGGCCTGGCCATCGTGGTGGGCGTGATGTTGGGCTTTTTGATTGGCAGCTCGCGCCTGGCCTATGCCGCCATCTACCCCTTGATGACGGCCTTCAATGCGCTGCCCAAAGCCGCCTTCATCCCGATCCTGGTGGTGTGGTTTGGCATTGGCGTGGGGCCGGCGGTGCTGACGGCCTTTTTGATCAGCTTCTTCCCGATCACGGTCAACATCGCCACGGGCCTGGCCACGCTCGAGCCCGAACTGGAGGACGTGCTGCGCGTGCTGGGCGCACGCCGCTGGGACGTGCTGATCAAGGTGGGCCTGCCCCGCTCGATGCCCTACTTTTATGCCTCGCTCAAAGTGGCCATCACGCTGGCGTTTGTGGGCACCACGGTCTCTGAGATGACCGCGTCCAACGAAGGCATTGGCTATTTGCTGATCTCGGCCGGATCGGCCATGCAGATGGGGCTGGCTTTTGCCGGCCTGGTGGTGGTGGGTGCCATGGCCATGGTGATGTACGAGTTGTTCTCGTTCATCGAAAAGCGCACAACCGCTTGGGCCCACCGAGGCAGCCAGGGCCACTGATCACGGGGGGTGCCGGTCGCAAACCCTCATGCGTGTGTGACAAAGGCGTCATCGGGCTGGGCGATAATCCAGCCCGATTGTCATTCTGGCTTGGACCCCTTGCGCCCACCGCAGTGCCCTGGCCGTATCCACCTCACTTCAGGATCCCTCATGAGCGACCAAGCCGCACAACCGTCTTTCAGCATCCAACGCATTTACCTCAAGGACCTGTCCCTTGAGCTGCCCAACGCGCCCCAGATCTTGCTGGAACAAGGCCAACCCCAGGTCGACGTGCAACTGAACCTGAACGCCGAGATGGTGCAAGAAGGCCTGTACGAAGCCGTGGTGACCGCCACCGTGACCACCAAGGTCAACGACAAGGTGCTGTTCTTGGTGGAAGCCAAGCAAGCCGGCCTGTTCGAGATCCGCAACGTGCCCGAAGACCAGCTGCAGCCCATCATCGCGATCGCCTGCCCGCAAATCGTGTACCCCTACCTGCGTGCCACGGTGTCTGACGTGATCAACCGCACCGGCTTCCCTCCCGTGCACCTGACCGAAGTCAACTTCCAGGCCATGTACGAGTCGCAATTGCAGCAAGCCGCCGCTGGCCAAGTCGGCAACGCTTGAATGGGTGAGCATGAACCCAACGGTTCAAAGCGCGCCCTCGCCCGACGCGCCAGCACCACGGCCCGCCCCGCAGAGCCTGACCGTTCTGGGCGCGGGCGCCTGGGGCACATCGCTGGCCATCAGCGCCGCGCGGCACAACCCACGCGTGATGCTGTGGGCACGGGACGCCAGCCAGGTCGACGCCATGGCAGCCGACCGCGCCAACACCCGCTACCTGCCGGGCGCAGCGTTTCCTGAATCTTTGCAGCTCACGGCCGACTTCGATGCGGCCGTGGCGCATGCGCACGCCAGCCAAGGCCTGATCGTCATTGGCACGCCCATGGCGGCCTTGGGGCACGTGCTGGCCCAACTGCCGCCCGATGCGGCCGTGTTGTGGCTGTGCAAGGGCTTTGAAAAAGGCACCGGCCGCCTCGGCCATGAGGTGGCGCATGCCTTGCGCCCTCATGCACGCAGCGGCATTTTGTCGGGCCCCAGCTTTGCGCACGAAGTGGCCATGGGCCAGCCCACCGCCTTGGTGGCCGCCAGCGCCGACCCCACCGTGTGCGCGCAAGCGGTCGAGTGTTTCCACAGCGAAAGCCTGCGCGTCTACACCTCCAACGACCCGGTGGGTGTGGAAGTGGGTGGCGCCGTCAAAAACGTGTTGGCCATTGCCACCGGCATCGTCGATGGCATGGACTTGGGCCTGAACGCCCGCGCCGCCTTGATCACCCGAGGCTTGGCCGAGATGACGCGCTTGGGCGTGGCCCTGGGCGCGCGCACCGACACCTTCATGGGCCTGTCTGGCCTGGGCGACTTGGTGCTGACCGCAACCGGCAGCCTCTCACGCAACCGCAGCGTGGGCTTGCAGCTGGCCACGGGCAAGTCGCTCGATCAGATCCTGCATGAACTGGGGCATGTGGCCGAAGGCGTTTACAGCGCGGCCACCGTGTGGCAACGCGCGCAAGGCCTGGGCGTGCCCATGCCCATCACCGAGGCCGTGGTGTCGGTGATCGAAGGCCGCCAAACGCCTCAGCAGGCGGTGGTGGCTTTGATGCGCCGCGAGGCCAAGGCCGAAGGCTGACCGCTGCAGGGTGAGGGTTCAGGCGCCGCCGGCATAGCCGTTTTGGCGCCAGGCCTCGAACACCGCCACGGCCACCGCATTGCTCAGGTTCAAGCTGCGCTGCTCGGGTCGCATGGGCAGGCGCACGCGCTGTGGGCCATCGAAGGTGTCGCGCACGGCCGGGTCCAAGCCGCGCGTTTCGCAGCCAAACACAAACCAGTCGCCCGCCTGCCAGCTCACCTCATGGAGCGGGCGGCTGCCGCGCGTCGTGAAGGCGAACATGCGGGTGGGATCAGGCTGCATCGCCTCGATGAAGGCTGGCCAGTTGGCATGGCGGCGCACGGGCGCGAACTCGTGATAGTCCAGGCCAGCGCGGCGCAGCAGCTTGTCGTCCATCGAAAAGCCCAGGGGCTCGATCAGGTGCAGCTCGCAGCCGGTGTTGGCCGCCAGGCGGATCACATTGCCGGTGTTGGGCGGGATTTCAGGTTCAACCAAGACGATACGGAACATGGGGCCGCATTATCCCCCCGACGCGCCTTTGAAGGCCGTCAAGGCCTGGTTGCGCAGGGTGGCCAGCAGCGCCAGCTCTTGCTGGCTGGGGTGCAAGCTGCCGGCCTCGGCCTGGTCGGCGTAGATCAAGCCCAGCACCAGACCCGGCCCGGCGTCTCGCCGCATGAACAAAGGCAGCAGCAAAAAGGTGGGCGCATCGATGTGCTGCGAGAACCAGGCCGGCAAGCGGGCCCGCATGGCCGGCGAGTGGGCATCACTGATCAGGGTATCGAGGTTTTTGAGGCACACCGCCGCGAACAGGTCCGGGGTTTGCCCTGCGGCGTAAGACAAGGGGATGTTGAACGCGGCTTTGAGCACGTCGGCCCCCTCACCCATGCCCATGCGGCCCAGCAGCGCGCCCGTTTTGGCATCGCGCAGGCAAAACACCACGCGCCGGCAAGCCAGGCTGCGGTACATGGTCTCGAGCACCATGGTCAGCACGTCGTTGAGCTTGTAGGACTCGACCAAGGCGTTGGCGATGTCTTGGATGCCGCTTTGCAAGATGGCCACCGGGTCGTGCGTCCACTCGGCCACGTCCACATCCAGGTCGAGCGAGCCGGGGTCGGCCGCATGGGGCGTGTCCACGTAGAAGTGGTCCAAAAACCGTTGCGCCGACGAGCTGGCCGGCACGCTCAGGTCCAGCACCTTGCACAAGTCGCTCAGGCGCAGCCGTGCGCGCCCAGCCGCATCTTGCAAAGCCTGAGGCGTCAAACCCAAGGCCACTTCGTGCGCCTCAGAAACGGCTTGCAAAGCCTGCCCCAGTTGAGCCGGCTCGGTGTGCAGCATGCGTTGTGCGGCCTGGCTGGCCACATGGGCCAACCAAGGCATGCGCAGCTGCGCCGTGGCCAGACGCACCGTGGGCACGGGGCCTTGTGGCCCGCACATGCACGTGAGCAGGGCCTCTGACAAACCCCAGCTGCTGCCCACAGCGTTGGCCAACGCCTCCAGGGTCACGCCCAACACCTGCTGTGTGGCTTGGGCTTCACGTGCCGCAAGATCAAGGGCATCGGCCCCTGCTTGCGCGCCTTGGCCTTCAGGATGCGTGAGCTGGCGAATTTGCTCGGCGTCTTCGGGCAGGTAGTAGGCAAGCAGCAAGCGGCCCAGGTTGCTGAACAGGGTGCCGATGAAGGCCTCTTCGGCCTCTGTGGCGGTGGTGCTGAGCTCGCTGGCCAGGGTGCCAGCCATCACGGTGCGCAAAAACTCGACCTTGAGTTGCTGCGCATGGGCCTTGTCTTGCATGCGGTCCAGCAACATCAAGGAGAGCGCGATGTTGCGCACGCCAGCCACGCCAATGACGCTGACGGCCCGCGAGATGGTGCTGATGGGGTCGCTGCCGGCACGGCGGTAATGGGCCGTGTTGACCACGCGCAGCAGCTTTTGCGTCAGGGCGACGTCTTGCAAGATCTCGTCGCACAGGGTCTGCAGGCTGTCGGTCTCAGACTGCGACAAGGCCTGCAAACGGGTGATCGATGTCGACAAGGCCGGGAAGTCGCTTTTGAAGCGCATGCGCCTCATCAGGTATTCCAGGGTCAAATCGGCATCGGTGTGGGCGCCGGGTGGCGCTGACGTGTCCATGCGGGAAAGATCCTCCTGCCCCATTGGACGCCAGCGCCGAGCCAGTGGATGCCCGGAATCACCCCATGGCCTGGGGCCTGTTCAGCCCATGCGCCACCACTGGTGGGCCAAAACAGCCAACCCTGCCAAGTCGATCACAATGCCGATGGTGCGTTTCATGCTGTTCTCCTGGGTCAAAGTCGTTGCAATGACTTCACTGTAGGCAGGCGGCACAAAAATAGAAAGGCAATTGCCTCTACGGCATCGATTGCCATGGCCTATGGGACATGAAAAAAGCACTTGGCTGTGTGGGCAAGTGCTTGGGTGAGTGCGTATGGGTGGTGCGCCCGGCTGGGATCGAACCAGCAACCCCTGCCTTCGGAGGGCAGTACTCTATCCCTGTCTCTTATACACATCTGACGCTGCCGACGACT
>JAVLFO010000286.1:0-7417 GCA_046052805.1 Aquabacterium sp.
TGCGCCTGTTGAGCAAGTGACCATTCATCTGGGGCTGCGTCGGCGCCTGAGGCGTTGTGTCGGGGCTTGGCTGCTCGCCATGTCCGTCGCGCCCTGCGTGTCGGCGCAAGCGCTGCCGGCTGCTGCGGGCGCGGCTTCTTCACAGGCCCAGGCCAGCGAAGTCGATGACCCTGCTGCGCCAAGTGCGACGGCGGCCGTGCCAACCCGTCGGCCCCCGTTGGTGTGGCGTTTGCAGATCGATGCCCCCTCGCCGTTTGACAAGCTCTTGCTCAACCACCTTGACCTGTCGCGCTTTCAGCAAGAGGCGGCGAAGGATGCCAGCTTGCGGATCAGCCGCAGCGAGTTGAGGCGGCTGGTGGCGTCTGCGCCAGACCAAGCTCGCGGCATGCTGGAGGCCGAAGGCTACTTTGCCGCGCGCATCCATACCCGCGTCAGCGACGAGTCTGGCGACGAGCCTGTGGTGGTCACGATTGCTGTCGAGCTGGGGCCGCAGACCACCGTCACGCAGGTGCAGATCTTGTACGAAGGCGAGTTGGACAGCCGCCTCTCACGCAACGACGCGCAGGCCCAAGAACTGGTCGATGCCGTGCTCGGCAATTGGGCTCTGCCGGCGGGTGAGGTGTTCAGGCAGGCAGATTGGTCAGGCGCGAAAAACGCGGCTTTGGCCCGCTTGCGTGCCCAGGGCTACCCGCAGGCGAGTTGGAGCGGCACCTCGGTCACAGTGGACGCCACGCAGAACACTGCCAAGCTGTTTTTGGTGGCTGATACCGGAGCCGCTTTTGCCTTTGGCGACATCCGCGTCGAGGGTTTGGTGCGCCAGCCTGCCTCTGCGGTGGTCAACCTGGCGCCATTTCAAAAAGGCAGCCCTTACCGCGAGAGCCAGTTGCTTGACTGGCAAGAGCGCATCCAAAAGCTCAACTTGTTCGACAACGTGTTCGTGTCCACCGACCTGGACACCAGCCAGCCAGACGCCACACCGGTGCTGGTGCAACTGCGCGAGTTGCCTTTGCAGACGGCCACCACCGGCGTTGGCGTGAGCAGCGACACGGGGCCGCGCGTCTCGCTTGAGCACCTGCACCGCAACCTGTGGGGGCTGGACTGGCAAGCCAAGACCAAGCTCCAGTTGGGTCGCAAAGAGTCGACGGGCACTTTTGATCTGACATCGCACCCCTGGCCTGGGCGCCGCCGGGGGCTGATCTCGGCACAGGCGTCCTACCTGGTCGACGCGGACAACGCGGTCAGCACCAGCCAGCGTTTGCGCTTGGGTGAGTTGCGCGAGGGCGAGCGCCTGGAGCGTACCAACTACATCGAGTTCCAGCGTGCCGAGGTGCGATCTGACCAGGGCTTGGTGGTGGCCAATGCGTCGGCCGTCAGTGCCACCACGCAGCTGATCTTCCGCGACGTCGACAGCCAGATTCTGCCCACCAAGGGCTCGGCCAGCATGGGGCAACTCACGCTGGGCCGCACGTATTCGGCGCTGGACGAGCAGGGCTATTTCTCGCGTGCCTACGCCCGTGTCACGGCCTACCAGCCTTTGCCTTGGCGTTGGTACGCCACGGTGCGGGGTGAGGTGGGGCAGGTGTTTGCGCGCGATGCGGTCAGCGTGCCCGACACGCTGCTGTTTCGTGCCGGCGGCGACGACTCGGTGAGGGGCTACGCGTATCGGTCACTCGGTTTGCTCAAAGACGGTGTGATCGTGGGCGGTCGCTCGACTGCGACGGGCAGCTTGGAGCTGGCGCACCCCTTGTGGCCCAGCGTGCCCAGCTTGTGGGGCGCTGTGTTCGTTGATGCGGGTGACGCAGCCAACCGCTTCGGTGACTTGCAGCCCAAGGTGGGCTATGGCGCCGGTGTGCGCTGGCGCAGCCCCGTCGGGCCCTTGCGACTTGACTTGGCGTATGGCACCGAGGTTCAGCGTTGGCGCATGCACTTCAGTGTGGGGATCAGCCTGTGAACGCGGCCGGACGATGGGCCTTGCGCGTGACCGGTTGGGCGCTGCGATTGGCGCTGGGCCTGGCCGCGATGGTGTTGACGCTGCCTTTGGTGGTGTGGGCCTTGGCGCACAACGAATGGGCTTGCGAGCGCCTGTTGGCGCAGGTGCCGGGCTTGACGATCGTGCAGCCGCAGGGGGCCGTGCTGGGCGATTTTCGTGCGCAGCGGCTGGAGCTGGCTTTGCCTCGCGGAGGCCGGCTGAGTTTGCAAGACCTGCATTGGCAGGGCTTGGGCTTGCGGCTCGATGCCGACGCGCCTTGGCACGTGGGCTTGGTCTTACAGCAGTTGGAGGTCAAGCGGATCAACGTGGCCTGGGTGGCGGGCCCCAAAGATTCGTCGCCCACCCAGGCGCCAGCGTCTTTGATCTTGCCGGTGTCCGTGACCTTGGGCCGCGTGCAAATCGACGAGGCCCATGGCCCGTGGTGGGGCGCAGAGCCCTTGCGTGCTTTGGATGCGAGCGCAGCTTTAGGGCAGTCGAGCCACCAGCACACATTGACCTTGCGCCACTTGGCTTGGTCCCACTGGACCACGCAGGGCAGCGTGTCTGTGGCCGACCGCGGGCGCATGCCTGTGACGGCGACGCTGCAGGTGCAAGGGGCTTTGCCCAAGGTGGGGCAAGGGCAGGCCACACTGAACGTGCAAGGGCCACTGAACGATTTGCTGCTCAAGGTACAGGGCAGTTGGCAACCCGCCGCGCAAACCGTACCAATCGCACAAACCAAGGCGCAGCCGCAGACGCTGGATGCGCAAGCGTCGGTGCACGCATTTGAGCCATGGCCCTTGGCCTCGCTGCAATTGAAGCTGCAGGCTTTGGATCTGGCCCCGCTGGGCGCAGGCTTGCCTCATACGGCGCTGACAGGTGAGGTGCGGCTGGCCCCACAAGGCCAGTCTGGGCTGACCACCCACCTGCAAGTGCGCAACGACCTGGCTGCCGCTTGGGACGCCCAAGGCTTGCCTGTGCAGCTGCTGCAAGGCGACGTCAGCTTGCCGATGGCCCGGCAGGCCAACGCGGGCTCACAGGCCTGGTTGTTGGGGCAAGCGCAACTGAAGCTGCGTGTGCCCTCTGAACAAGGGCGCGTACCTGGCAGCGTCGAGGTGCGTGGCGGCTGGGGCGAACAGCGCGCCTTGGTGTTCGACGTGCGGGCGCTGGAGCCGCGTGCTTTGCATGCACAGGCGCCGCCGCTGCAGTTGTCGGGGCAGGTGACCTTGACGCCGCGCTTGAGCACGAACCCTGCGGGCCACATCGATTGGCAGTTGCCGGTGCTGGCAGCCTTGCAAGGCCTGTATGCCGAGCCACCCGCCGCTGTGCCGGGCAAGGGTCTTGCGGGTGCACGCACGCCCATCACGCAGCCCGTGGCCTTGAGCTTGGCAGGGCAGCTGCTGCCTGAGCAAGCGAGCGTGCAGCGTTTGAGTTTGCAGTCTGGTCAAGCCAAGGCCACCTTGAGCGATGTGCTTGCAGCTTGGCCTGCAGGGCAGCCTTGGCGTGTCAACGGGGCGATGTCTTTGGACGCGTTTGACCCGCGCGTGTGGTTGCCTTGGCCCGCAGAGGTCATGGGCGTGAACCGTTTGTCAGGGCAAGCCAAGGGTCAGATCGATGCCCAATGGCGGGGGCAATTGGACGTGCAGATATCGCCCAGCCAAATCGCGGGCTTGCCCCTGCAAGGACAGGTGCAGTGGCGCTCACCGGCCAGCGCCAAGCGCATGGATTTGGATGTCAAGCTGGATGTGGCCGGTAACCGCGCGCAGGCACGTGCCGTCTTGCCTTGGGACTTGGACGCCCAAGGTACGCCGCGCTTGAATGGGCAAGCACAGTGGCAAGGCGAGGTGCACGCACCAGCCTTGCAGGCCTTGCAAGCCATGGCGCCGCTCATGGGCGGCAAGCGCGTGGCGGGTGCCATCGAAGCCCAGGTGCACGGCAGCGGGCAGTGGCCTGTGTTGCAAGCCGATGGCGACTTGTCCGTCAAGGCCTTGGTGTGGCAGGCCCAGTCGGGCACCACCCTGAGCTTGGCTTCGTTGGTGTCGCAATGGCAACTCGACACCCGTGGCAGCCCAGCGGCCTCCAAGCTCAATGCCCAAGTGGATGTGGCGCAGCTGCAAAGCGGCGCCATGGTCCTGGAGCAGTTGCAGGCGCACTTGCAGGGCAACATGGCCAGCCACGCCATGACGGTGTCTGCACAGGCCCATCGCCAAGGTGCCAAGGGGCAGTCGCCGTCTGATCCGGCGCGGCTGGACGCGGCCTTGCAGGGCGCATTGACCGGTGCGTTGGCGCCCAGCAGCGCCTCTGGCGCATGGCAAGGGCAGCTGCGTGAGCTGGTGATCCGATCGGTGGGCAAGCAGCCACGCACGTTTTTGCAGGCACGACCCACTGAGCTGCGTTGGCAGCGCGATGTGCGGTCCGAGTCCGTGCTGGTCAAGCCCACGCAGTTGACGGTGATGGACGCCGAGTTGGCTTTGCAAAGCATGCGCTGGCAGTGGCCCGATCGCAGCAGCGACGCTCTGGGCCAAGTCGACATCGACCTGCGCCTCTTGCCCCTGAATTTGCCCAAGGTGCTGGCCACGTGGCAGCCTCAGGCGGGTTGGGGCGGGGACTTGATGGTGGCTGGGCAACTCAAGCTGTCTCACAGCCAGAGTCAGCCTTGGGTGGTCGATGCCCAGGTGGCACGGCAGTCGGGCGACATCAGCCTGTCAGAGCCCACGATTGAGGGCAGCAGTCCGCAAAAGCTCGGCATCTCGCAGGCCCAGGTGATGCTGCAAGCGCGTCAAGGTGTGTGGACGCTGACCGAGTCCTTCAATGGGCGCTTGCTCGGCGCCATCACGGGGCGCCAAGTGGTGCAAGCGCGCAGCGCCGATCAATGGCCATCGGGTGGCGATCGCCTGTTGGGCGAACTAGACGCGCAGATCAGCAACCTGCGGCCATGGGGCGCTTGGATGCCGGCGGGCTGGCGGGTGAGCGGCCAGGTGCAGGCCAAGGCTCAGCTGTCAGGCACCTTGGCCGCACCCGAGTACCGTGGCCAGGTGCACGGCGAGAACCTCGGCGCAGGCCAAGCCTTGTTGGGCATCAACCTCACTGAAGGGCAGCTGGATGTGGCGCTGCAAGGTGCCCAAGCAACGCTCACGAAGTTGGTGGCCAAGGGGGGCAACCAGGGCGGCACCGTCAGCGCGTTGGGCGAGGCCAACTTCGGCGAGTCACCCACCGCCAATGTGCGCCTGAGCCTTGACCGCTTTGCGCTGTTGCAGCGTGTGGATCGCCGTGTTGTGGTCAGCGGGCAGGCGCAGATGGCCCTGGGTGCCGAAGACATCAAGGTCGACGGCAGTGCCCGTGTGGACGAAGGCTTGATCGACATCAGCCGCTCTGACGCCCCCACGGTGGGCGACGATGTCAACGTCTTGCACCGTCCTGGTCAAGCGCCTGAGGACGAAGCCTCAGCCCCTGACAGCATCGCACCCAAGCGCAAAGCCAACATCCACATGGACCTGGATTTGGGATCGGCCCTCAAGCTCAAGGGCCATGGCCTGGATGCCACTTTGGGCGGCGTGCTGAAGTTCACCACACCCAACAACCGACCCACCCTGCAAGGCACCGTGCGGGTCGACAGAGGTACCTTTGCGGCCTACGGACAAAAGCTGTTGATCGACCGGGGCAGCATCGCCTTCACGGGGCCAGTTGAAAACCCACGCTTGGACATCTTGGCGATGCGGGCCCAGTCGGCCTCGGCCTCGTCCAGCGACGTCAAAGTGGGCGTGACGATCACAGGCACGGCGCAAGACCCGCGCGTGCGGCTGTACTCAGACCCCAGCATGTCCGAGACAGAAAAACTGTCTTGGCTGGTGCTGGGCCGCGCCCCGACGGGCTTGGGCGGCGCCGACCTGGGCTTGCTGCAATCGGCGGCGGTGGCGCTGTTGTCGGGTGAGGGCACCTCACCCACCGACAACCTCATTGGCCTGCTGGGTCTGGACGAGCTGTCGGTCAAGCAAAGTGAAGGCACGGTGCGCGACACTGTGGTCAACGTGGGCAAGCAGGTCTCGAAATACTGGTACGTGGGCTATGAGCGCAACCTCACGGCCACGGGTGGCAACTGGCAGCTGATCTACCGCCTCGCGCAGCGTTTCACCTTGCGCGCCCAGGCCGGCGTTGACAACGCGGTGGACTTCATATGGTCGTGGCGCTGGGACTGAGCCACAGCAGCCATCGGCTCCATGGCGCTCAGTCGGCGTGCAGCTTCTTGTGGATCTGCCGTGTGCCCCACCAGATCGCGCCCAGCACAAAGGGGATCATGGCGCCGGCCAGCATCTCTGGGTTCACGGGAACGCCAGCGGCCTTGAGCGCTTTGCCCGCATACAGGACCAGGCTGATCACGTAGTACGAGATCGCCGCAATCGACAGGCCTTCCACGGTGGCTTGCAGACGCAGTTGCAACTCCTGGCCGCGCGTGAGCTTTTCAAGCAGCACTTGGTTTTGCGTCTCGGTGGCGATGTCCACCCGCGTGCGCAGCAAGGCACTGGCGCGCTCAACGCGCTGCGACAGCGAGCCCAAACGCTGGGCGGTGGCCTGCACCGTGGTCATGGCTGGGGCCAGGCGTCGTTGCAAAAACTCGCCGATCATTTGGGTGCCCGGAATCGGTGTTTCGCGCAATTGTGCAATGCGTTGCTCAACCAGCTCGTGATACGCCCGTGTCGCCGAGAAGCGGTACATGTGTGTGGCCGTGGCGCGCTCGACCTTGGCGGCCAGGCTGATCAGCGTGTTGAGCAGCTCTTGGTCTGAGGCTTGTGCGTTTTCCATGCGCGCAGTGATGTCGGCCAACTGCGCCTCGGCCTGGTACAACATCGGTGCCAGGTCTTTGACCACGGGCAGGCCGCGAAGGGCCATCAGGCGGTAGGTCTCCATCTCCAGCAAGCGCTGCGAGGTGCGGCCGGCACGCATCTCTGAGGTGTTGGTGGGCGAGATCACCAAGAAGCGCTCAAAGCCACTGTCTCGCAGCTTGAAGTCCGTCATGGCGCATGAGCGGCGGATGCCCAGCAAGGCGCTCAAGGTGGGCTCGCCATGGAACCAAGGCGCCGCGAGGGCCTTCATGGCGGCGGGGTCGTCCACATCGCCATGCACCATGGCCATCATCACGGCAGCCACCGTGCGGCCAGGGATGCTGGCCAGCCATTGCGGTGGTACGGCCAAGGCTTCCAGAAGCTCGGCCTCGTCGCAGCCAGTCATCGCGGCCTCGGGCAGGGCCTGCACGATCGAGTAGCGCGTGAACTCGGTGTGCCGCTCCCACTTCAGCGTGTGGCCACTCAAGCGCAGGCGCATGAAGTTGCCCGACAGCAGGCCAGGATCCAGCTCGCTTTGGCCCGGCAGCTTGCACAAATGGGCCCACTCGTCTTCGCGGCTGATGCCTTCGTTGAGCACGGCCACGTACACCACCAGGGCCGGCAAGCG
>JAVLFO010000287.1:0-3509 GCA_046052805.1 Aquabacterium sp.
TGCACGCCAGTACCTGGCCCGCCAAATGGAGCAGTTCTTCTTCGGCGCCGGCGCCGAGCAAGTGCAAGGCTATGTGCCGCCTGCGGCATGAGTGTCTGACGCCCCATGACAAAGGCCTCCCTAGGGAGGCCTTTTGCTTGGCTGGCGTTGATGCGATCAGCGCGAACGACGGCGGCTGACCCAGGCCAGCACGCCCAGGCTGGCGAGCAGCAAAGCCATGCTGCTGGGCTCGGGCACCGAAGGCTGAACCGGCGTGATGTTGATGTTGCCGCCATAGCTGCCACCGGCCAGACCCGCGATGGTGCCACGGATCTCCAGCGCGTAGCGGGCACCCGCCAACAGGTTCACGTTGTTGATCAAGGTCACCTCGCCCGAGATACCTTGCCCCACCAGGCTGGTCGATGTCCAGCGCTGAGGCACCGCACCCGAGGCGGGCGCACCGGTGGTCAGCGAATCCAGGCCGTTGTCAATGCGGTACAAGCGGGCAGAGAAGTTCTGCAAGCTCAGCACGTTCGACAAATCGATGGTGATGGCCGCTGCGCTGAAGGTGGCCAAAGGCGATGTGGGCAGGCTGAAGAGGTAGTCGTCATAGAAGTACGACTGGGTCGAGGAAACGCCATTGGCGTCTTGCGTCGTGATGGCGGTCATGGTGACCGGCGTGCCGCCCACCGGCGAAGAACCCGAGGTGTAGCCCGCCGACGGCACACCTGGCTGCACCGACCAGAAGGTGCTGCCAATCGATTGCGTGAACGGCAGCGAGACACTGCCGTAGTCGGCCACCACATGGTTGGCGGCGTCGGCGTGGGCGGATGCAGCCCCGAGCATGATGAAACCGAAGGCAATGGCGGAACGAAGTTGGACCATGAGAACCCCTTGAAGTGTGGCTGACGGCTCTGCGACCGATGTGCATCAGCTTAGGGGGCGCTCGTTTCAGTCCTTCGATGGCGACATGGTCCCATCGGCACTCAAATGGCATTGAGCGGCACGCGCAGGTAGCTCACGCCGTTGGCGTCAGGCGGCGGGAAATGGCCCGCGCGCACGTTGACCTGGATGGCGGGCAGGATCAAGGTGGGCATGCCCAAAGTGGCATCACGCGCTCGGCGCATGGCCACAAAGGCAGCCTCGGTCACGCCTTCGTGAACGTGGATGTTGCGCGCGCGTTGTTCGGCCACGGTGCTCAGCCACGCCGGGGCTCGGCCCTTGGGCGGGTAGTCGTGGCACACGAACACGGGCGTGTCTGGCGGCAAGGCCAGCAGACGTTGAACCGATTGGTACAGCGCATGGACATCGCCGCCGGGGAAATCAGCGCGTGCGGTGCCCACGTCTGGCATGAACAGGGTGTCGCCCACAAAAACGACGCCATCAATCAAGTACGCCATGTCGGCTGGCGTGTGCCCTGGCACCAGCAGCGCTTGTGCCGACATCTGGCCCATCGCAAAGCCCTCGCCGTCGTCAAACAAGTGATCAAACTGCGCGCCGTCGGCGGTGAAATCGTCGCCCAGGTTGAAAAGGGCCTTGAAGGTGTCTTGCACCTGCTGGATGCGCCGGCCAATGGCCACCTTCGGCAAACCTTGTGGCCCCTGTATTGCCAACTGGGCCTTGAGGTAGGCCGCGCCCGACAGGTGGTCGGCGTGGGCATGTGTTTCAAGGATCCAAGTCACAGTGAGTTGCTGCTCACGCACACGGGCCAGCACGCGCTCAGCGGAGGCCGTGGCCGTGCGTCCCGAGTGCGGATCGAAGTCCAGCACAGGGTCGATGATCGCGGCCTCGCGGGTGGCGGCATCGACCACCAGGTAGGTCACGGTCCAGGTGGCCGGGTCAAAAAAGGCCTCCACATGGCCATGCGGTGTGGCGTGCCAGGTGGGTGCACTTGGCGTTGATGCTGTGGGCGTTGTTGACATGGGGTGCCTCCTGGCCAAACAATCTATTGACAAATAGTATGTCTATTTATAAAGTGTTGTCAACGCCTTCAGATCAAACACGAACGCCGTCATGAACGACACCACCCTGGACCTCACCGCCATGCGCCAAGCCGCCGGAGAGGCGGTCTCGGCCCTCAAGTTGCTGGCCAATGAAGACCGGCTTTTGCTGCTGTGCCAGCTCAGCCAAGGCGAGCACTGCGTCGGTGACCTTGAAGCGCAGCTGGGCATCCGCCAGCCCACCTTGTCTCAGCAGCTGGCTGTGTTGCGTCAACAAGGCTTGGTGAACACCCGCCGCGAAGGCAAACACATCTTTTACAGCGTGGCCGACCCCAAGACCTTGGCCATCTTGCACACCTTGTACGGGCTGTATTGCCCTGCAAACTGAAGCCACATCGAAGACTCACAGGAGCCCATCATGCACCTCGACTGGAACGCCTTCACCCCCTGGTCCGCCCTGAGCGGCGGCGCCCTCATTGGCCTGTCGGCCGTACTGCTGGCCTTGCTCAATGGCCGCATCGCGGGCATCAGCGGCATCTTGGGCGGGCTGCTGCAAAGGCCGTCACGCGACACCGGCTGGCGCGCCGCATTCATGGGGGGCTTGCTGGGCGCCTCATGGGTCTACGTGATGATCGCACCGATGCCAGCCGCGGTGGTGCAAGCCAGCGACACCAGCTTGGTCGTGGCTGGGCTGTTGGTGGGTATGGGCACCCGCTATGGCGCGGGCTGCACCAGCGGCCATGGGGTGTGTGGCCTGAGCCGGCTCTCGCCGCGCTCGCTGGTGGCCACGGCCGCTTTCATGGGGTCAGGCTTTGTCACGGTGTATGTGCTGCGTCACCTGCTGGCCATTGCTTGAAGCCCCTCAAAACCATCGCCCTCATGCGCCAGCGCACACACCACAAGGACACACCATGGCACTTCTCACCGCATTGCTTTCGGGCCTGATTTTCGGCTTGGGCTTGATCTTGTCTGGCATGGCCAACCCGGCCAAGGTGCTCGGTTTTCTGGACCTGACCGGCGCTTGGGATCCGTCTTTGGCTTTGGTCATGGGCGGCGCCATTGGCGTGGGTTTGCCGGGCTTCGCCATGGCCAAACGCATGAAGGTGTCTTACTTGAACCTGGCCATGAAGCTGCCCACCCACACACAGATTGACCGCCGACTGGTGCTGGGCAGCCTCACCTTTGGTGCGGGCTGGGGCTTGGCGGGCTACTGCCCAGGCCCAGCCTTGGTGGCGCTGGGCAACGGGCAACGCCCAGCCCTGCTGTTTGTGGCGGCCATGGTGTTTGGGATGGCACTGTTCGAGATGGCGGAGCGCCGCAAATGAGCACGCCACTGGAAACCCAGAACCTGACGGATGCCCTGACGTGGGCTTCGGCAGCGGCCACCGTGGGCATCGTCATCGTCAACGAGGCCTGGCAACACTGGCGACACCGCGGCGAACCTGCACGACGTGCGCGCCTGGCGCATGCCGACCTGCGCGAGACCTGGCTCCGTAACCTCAGCGCGCAGCCAGGCTCAGAGGTCACCAGCGTGCAGACCCTGCGCAATGCCGTGATGGCATCCACCTTGACCGCATCCACGGCGGTGCT
>JAVLFO010000288.1:0-1734 GCA_046052805.1 Aquabacterium sp.
CTGGAATCCGAAGCGAATCGATTGCAATCGCAAAACAAAGATTTAAAGGAAGCATTTATCAAGATGAGGGATCAATTGCGCGTGGAGCAATTAACAATTGAAAATTTGCATACAACGCAACGGCAACTGCACGAAGAGCTAAATCACAGTAAGGCTGAAATTGACCGTCTGCGCCAGTCTGATGCTTCAACTACTGAAATGCATAAGAAACAATTAGCAGCATTGAATCAAACGATTGAAGAACAGGAAGGAAGAAGGTCCAAAGAAATATCCAAGCTTCGCGAAGAACTATCTAAACAATACAATGCAGTGTCTAGAGGACACAATGACACCTTGGATCTGAGGATGGCTTTTGAAAAAGAAAGGAAGATATCAGATCGGAAGACTGGTGTATCAGCAATGTTTCGAGCAATAATGAATTGGAAATTCAATAGGTTGGGTTCTTATTTCAGAGTGTGGAGCACGAATTCCACGCTAATTGGGGTCGCAAGTCAATTTCGAGACCAGTTGAATGCCCTGGTAAAGGACACTTTGAAGAATTGTGGTGAGGAAAAGCAGCACGCTTTAGAATTGA
The DNA here is from genome assembly GCA_046052805.1 of Aquabacterium sp. Lineage (GTDB taxonomy): Bacteria > Pseudomonadota > Gammaproteobacteria > Burkholderiales > Burkholderiaceae_C > Aquabacterium. Next base: position 575 of record JAVLFO010000288.1, read on the forward strand.
ATGAAAGAAAACTGAGAAAAGAATTCGATCAAGTAGTAGAGAAAATGAATAAGGAGTTCGACAACAGCGCAGCTCTGGCTAAAGAAGAAGCGGAAGGAGACAAGCTTCGTGCTATAGAAGATTTAAATGCCCAACATGCGAAAGCATTAGAGGAGCGAGAAGATCAATTTTATGATGAATCTCAAAGTATAAGATTAGAAGGTCACGAAGCTGTGCAGCGAGCCATAGAGAGTGGAGAGGCGGAGATTCAGAGAGTGTTAGCGAGAGCTCAGAGAGAGGCGGAGGCTACAGCTGTGCGTGAAGCGAAGAAATTAGAGGAAATGAAAGGTATGACAATCCAGGCTCAGGAAACTATTTGGACAGAAAAGATGCATCAGCTCAAGGATCGGCTAGATAAGCAGAAGGCAGAAGAAATTGTAAAGTTAAAAGCAGAATTTGCAGCTAAAGAAAAGGCAACCGCTCAAACAGCTCAAGAGCAACTCTTAAGCAAAGTGAGGGAGTTGGAGAGCTATCGTAATCAGTGCGTCGAGCAGGCTGAAGCAGAGCACGCTGCAGCAGTGGTCGCATTGAAGCGCAAAAATGAATTGAGCTTAGCAGAGCAAGAGGCAAAACTCAAAGCATTGTCAGAAAAGCAGTTGAGTGAGTGCCGACAGCAATTGCATGAGGAGTCTGAGAATCGTCTCAGATCGCTGAGAAGCAATTGGGAATCTGAACTTGAAGAGAAATTCAAAGCTAAAGACGCTGCCAATCAAGAACTCCTTGCCAAAAAGATGGTAATTATAATTCATTTAGATACAACAGCCTTGTAACTCTATTTTTGTGTGTGAAGAGCTCGAGCATTCTCCTGCAGTAGAGGCGGACAGAGTTAGAGGCTTGAAATTAGAGGCGAACAAGTGGAAGCAGGCATTGAAAGATGCTGAGATGCGATTCATTATGGATGTGGAAAAGTCTCGTCAAGAAGGGAAGGCTGAAGTTGAGGCAATTTTTGCGGATGAAAAAAGAACAACGGATGCTGCTCATAAATTGGCCATGATGAAGCTATCTGAAGAGTCTAGACAGCAATTGGAAGCGCTCACTTTAGAGTTTCGAGATAAATTAGTTGCTCAAAAGAATTCTATGGATGTGGAGAGAGAAGAGGCAGTTCGCAAGACTGAAGCGAT
>JAVLFO010000289.1:0-10661 GCA_046052805.1 Aquabacterium sp.
AACTGCTGGCCCTGGGGCCTGCCGCGCTGGCCGATGCCGAGCTGCTGGCCTTATTGCTGCGCACCGGCATGAAGGGCTTGGGCGTGCTGCAAATGGCCGAGAAGGTGCTGTCTGACCTGGGTGGCTTGAGCGGCTTGTTGCAGGCGCAGCCCGCCCAGCTCAAGGGCGTGAAAGGCCTGGGACCAGCCAAACGGGCTGAGCTGCTGGCCGTGATGGAGATGGCGCGCCGCAGCATGAGCGGCGAACTCAAGATGCAGCCGGTGTTCAGCTCACCGCAACTGGTCAAAGACTATGTGCAGATGCAATTGGGGCACTTGCCGCACGAAGTGTTCGCCGTGCTGTTCCTGGACGCCCAGCACCGCCTCATTGCGTGTGAAGAGCTGTTCCGTGGCACCTTGACGCAAACCAGCGTGTACCCGCGCGAGGTGGTCAAGCGCGCGCTCGAGCTCAACGCCGCCAGCCTGATCCTGGCGCACAACCACCCATCGGGCCTGCTCGAGCCCTCGCGTGCCGATGAGCTGCTGACGCAAACCCTCAAGAGCAGCCTCAACCTGGTGGACGTGCGCGTGCTGGACCACCTCGTGGTGGGGCGCACAGGCGCGCTGTCGTTTGCCGAACGCGGCCTGCTTTGAGCACAAAAAGCGGGGGCTGACCCGCGTGGCGCAGGTGAACGGAGGGCCCCTGAGTTTGAGTTAGGCTTGCATCCGTGACCCAAGCCAAAAAGCCACCTGCCAACACCACCCTGCGCGACTTCGCTGACCTCAAGCGCGCGTTGGGCAAGGCCGCCAAAGAGGCGGCTGTGCGTGCTGAGCAAGACAAGCTCGAGCGCGAGTTGCGCGAGGCCGAGCAGCGCGCACGCGAGTCCGACCGCCACCTGTTCAAGCAGATGGTCGGACAGGTGCATGGCTTGCAGCCCACGGGGCGCATCGAGCCTCAGCCCAGCCGCCCCAAGCCAGTGGCGGTTCGCCGGCAATTGGACGAGCAAGCGGTGATGCGGGAGTCGCTGTCAGACGAGTTTGACGTCGAGAGCCTGCTCGAAACCGACGAGTCGCTGTCTTGGCGCCGGCCCGAGCTGGGCCTGGAAATCGTGCGCAAGCTGCGCCGTGGCGTGTGGGCCTTGCAAGGCCAGATCGATCTGCACGGCCTGCGCACCGACGAGGCGCGCGAACAGGTCAGCCAGTTCTTGCGTGATGCAGGCAACCAGGGTTGGCGCTGTGTGCGCATCGTGCACGGCAAGGGGCTGGGCTCGCCGGGCAAGCAGCCCGTGCTCAAAGACAAGGTCAAACGCTGGCTGGTGCAGAGCGACCGCGTGCTGGCCTTTGTTCAAGCCCGCGCCGACGAAGGCGGGAATGGCGCCCTGGTGGTGCTGTTGGCGCCAGGCAAGACGCTGGGCACGCCCGTCACGTCGGGCTTCTGAGCGCGACACCGGCCGTCGGCCATCACAAGGCCAGCCTCACACGCCCTTGTTGCGCATCCAGTCGGCCGTTTGCATGAAGGACTCGCGCAGGCGCGTGGCCAGTACGGGGTCGACATCCAACTCGCTCATGGCCTGCGCCATGCAGGCCACCCATTGGTCACGCTCTTTGATGCCGATGGCAAAAGGCATGTGACGCGCACGCAAGCGCGGGTGCCCAAACTGCTCGATGTAGAGATTGGGGCCGCCCAGCCAGCCGCTGAGGAACCAATACAGCTTGTCGCGGGCTGAGCTCAGCGAGTCGCCATGGGCCTGACGCAGCTCGGTATAGCTGCTTTCCAGGTCCATGAGGTCGTAAAAGCGATCGACCAGGGCGCGCACACGGGCATCGCCACCGATCAAGGCATATGCCGTTGTCGCTTGCGCGCCGGCTTGATCATCATCGGGTTCAGACATGGCGGCACTGTAACGCAGCGCCCCATGGCCTTCAGCTGCGCGCCAGCAAACGCGTGGCCACTTGCACCACCCCTTGCGCGGCGGGGCTGCCAGGGTGCAGCTCCAGCAAGAGCTGGCGCTTTTGAACGGCTTCGCGCACGCTGGGATCCAGCGGGATGTCGCCCAAGAAGCTCAAGCGTGGCGGCAGGCCATTGGCGCCCTGCACGAAGCGCTCAACCACCTGTTGAAGCTGATTGCAGATGGTGCGGCCATCGCCAGGGCGGTTGACTTGGTTGACCACCAGATGCAGCTGGTCGCGCGTTTGCTGCGACGACAGCACCTTGATGGTGGCGTAGGCATCGGTCATGGACGTGGGCTCGGGCGTGGCCACCACGATCACCTCGTGCGCCAGCGAGACGGCATACAAGACGACGTCAGAGATGCCCGCACCCGTGTCGATCAAAATGACGTCAAAGCGTGGCTTGACGGCCTCAAAAATGGTGACGAGTTGCTCACGCACCTCACCGGTCAAGCGCGAGTACTCGACCAGGCCTGAGCCGGCCAGCAAGACCGAGAAGCCGCCCGGCGCGGCCAAGATGGCCTCTTCAAGCTGCGCCTTGCCCGTGAACACGTCGTGCAAGGTGATCTTGGGGTAGAGGTTGAGCACCACATCGAGGTTGGCCAGCCCCAGGTCGGCATCGAGCACCAGGACTTTGAGGCCCTGGCGAGCCAGCGCCGCCGCCAGGTTGGCGCTGAAGAAGGTCTTGCCCACACCGCCTTTGCCGCTGGTGACGGCCACCGTGCGCGCAAGGCGAACGGCTGGGTTGGACGTGGGAGTTTCAGGAGCAGACATGGACACCATCATCATGTGGTTTTCGGCACAGACCAGTCTGTACCTGAGTCCGAAAGTGGGTCAGATTGCCCAAGCGCCCCAAACAAAAGGCTCTTTTCTTCGGCGCTGACCACCGTCAGGGGCGGCATGTCCAAGCAGGTGCGGTTACGCCCCTCTGCTTTGGCACGGTAGAGCTGTTGGTCGGCGCGCTCTGACCACAGCGTGGCCGATGAACGGACCCACTGCGGCGCAAAGGCACCACCGATGCTGACCGTGACGGACAACTGTTGTCCGCCAATGATCGCCACCGGCTTGAGCGCCACCTTCTGGCGGATGCGCTCTGAAACCGCTTGGCCAAAGGCCGGCGGGCAATTGGGCAAGATGATGGCGAACTCTTCGCCACCCACGCGCGCCACCAAGTCCATGGGGCGAACGCAATCTTGAAGGCAGTCGGCCACGGTCTTGATGACCACGTCGCCTGCGGCATGGCCGTAGGTGTCGTTGACCTTTTTGAAGTGATCGATGTCGGCCACCAGCAGCAAGGCGGGTTCGCCCACACGGGCCACGCGGTCGACTTCGCGGGCAATGGCCGCCTCGAATTGGCGGCGGTTGGCCAGACCGGTCAAGGCGTCGCGGCTGGAGACATCGCACAGGCCATCGATCACGGCCTGCAACCACTCGGGCGTGCCCACTTCGACGCTGTGCGGCGGCGCCCATCCGGCCTGCGTCAACAGGCTCAGGGCGCCCTCCAGGCGCAAACCGCTGGCCAGGGCTGAACCGCTGGACAGGGTCACGGGTGCAAGGTCGGGGGATGCGATGGTGGGGCTCCGCAATCGGTTCAACTCGGTGCGTTTCAGTCTAGCAGCCCTGGGACCAGACACGCCTGGACAAAGAGGCGAAACACCGTGCATCTGATCGCTTTGCGACACCCTCGGCGCAGCAAGACTCAAGCTCTGAACCGCCTGACCGATAAGCCTTGAGAAGCCTGCCTCCGGCGGGAAGCCTTCAGGCACAGCCGTCCATGACCACCTTTGCTGCGGATCCTACGAACCTGAACACAGACCGCGAGTTTGTGTTCCATGCCCGAGACTTTGCCCGGGTGCGCGCCCTCATTTATGAGCGGGCTGGCATCAGCCTGCACGAGGGCAAGCAGGCCATGGTGTACAGCCGCCTGTCGCGGAGACTGCGCGAGACAGGGCACACCTCATTCGAGTCCTACCTGCAATGGCTGGAAGCTGGCGCCGGTGCGCAAGCGCAGCAAGAGTGGCAGGAATTCGTGAACTGTCTCACGACCAACCTGACTTCGTTCTTTCGCGAGGAGCACCACTTCCATGTGCTGACCGACTGGCTCAAGGCCAGAGGCTCTCAACCCACGCGCATTTGGTGCTGTGCATCGTCTACCGGCGAAGAGCCTTACTCACTGGCCATCACCGTGGCCGAGGTGCTGGGCCTGCACGCCCCGGTCAAGATCTTGGCCAGTGACATCGACACCAACGTGCTGGCCGCAGCCTCGCGCGCGGTGTACGACGCCAATTCACGCGGCCTGGACGCTCAGCGTCTGCGCAATTACTTTTTGCGTGGCAAAGGGGCGCATTCAGGGAGCATCCGCGTCAAACCCGAACTGGCCCGCATGGTCGAGTTCAAGCCCTTCAATCTGATGCAAACGAGCTGGTCGATGGGCGAGCCGTTTGACGTCGTGTTTTGTCGCAACGTGATGATCTATTTCGACGCCGGCACCCAACGCAAGGTGCTCGAACGCATCCACGGGGTCATGAAGCCCAAGGGGCTGCTGTTTGTGGGCCACTCCGAAAACTTCACCGAGTCACGTGACCTGTTCTTGCTCAAGGGCAAGACGGTTTACGACCGGGCTTGAGCCGCGCTGCGCAACAAGGACACACCATGATCAGCACATCGACAGGCGCCACACGGGCGGGTATTCCTGCCAGCGCCCATGTCTTGGCCAGCAGCCAGCTCAACCGCACGGACCGCCTGACCAAGCTCAAGGCACGGGTGGCCAAACCGGGCGAGGCCTCCTTCTTTTTTTACGACGCGCACTTCAAGGCCGAGGCCGTGAAGATCTTGCCCGGCGAGTACTTCGTGTTTCAGGAAGACATCCTGATCATGACCACGCTGGGCTCGTGCATTGCCGTGTGCCTGTGGGACCGCAATGCCAAGGTCGGGGGCATGAACCACTTCATGCTGCCTGACAACGGCGGCGGCAGCAGCGATTCGGGGCGCTACGGCTCGTTCGCCATGGAATTGCTGATCAACGAGATGATGAAGCTGGGCGCCTCGCGCATGACGATGGAAGCCAAGGTGTTTGGCGGTGGCGCCGTGATCAGCGGCATGAACACGATCAACGTGGGCGAGCGCAACACGACCTTCGTGATGGATTACCTGAAAACCGAACGCATCCCGGTGGTGTCCAAAGACGTACTTGACGTGTACCCACGCAAGGTGTGCTTCTTGCCGCACAGTGGCAAAGCCATGGTCAAACGACTGGCCCCAACCAACCCCGAAGCCATCATGCAGCAAGACCGCGCAGCCGCTCAAAAGGCCGCGCCGGCAGCCAGCAGTGGCGGCTCCATCGACCTGTTCTGACCACGGAGAGACAACATGGCCAAAATTCGCGTGGTGGTGGTGGACGACTCCGCCCTGGTCCGCAGCATGCTGACCGAGATCATCAACCGGCAGTCCGACATGGAATGCATTGGCGCGGCTGCCGACCCTTTGGTCGCCCGCGAGATGATCCGCAACCTCAACCCCGATGTGATCACGCTGGACGTGGAGATGCCGCGCATGGACGGCATCGACTTTCTGGCCAAGCTGATGCGCCTGCGGCCGATGCCCGTGGTGATGGTCTCGACGCTGACCGAGCGCGGTGCCGAAGTCACACTCAAAGCGCTGGAGCTGGGCGCCATCGACTTCGTGGCCAAGCCCAAGATCGGTGTGGCCGATGGCTTGCGCCAACTCGCCGATGACATCACCGACAAGGTGCGCATCGCGTCCAAAGCCCGAATCCATCGGACGCCCACGCCTGCTGGGGCGACCACCGCGACGGCACCCAGCTCGGTGGCACGCAGTGGCACCAGCACGGGTGTGCCACGTGCGGTCGCCTCGGCAGCGCCGGTCAGCTCGCCCAGTCTGGGTCGGCTGTCGACTGAAAAGATCATCTTCATTGGCGCCTCAACGGGCGGCACCGAAGCCACCAAAGAGGTCCTGCTGACGCTGCCTGCCGATGCGCCCGCCGTGGTCATCACGCAGCACATGCCACCAGGCTTCACGCGCAACTACGCGGCACGCCTGGACAGCCTGTGCAAGATCAGTGTGAAAGAGGCCTCTGATGGCGAACGCATCTTGCCCGGCCACGCTTACATCGCGCCGGGCGGCATGCACCTGAGCGTCGAACGCTCGGGCGCCAACTACATTGCCCGTGTGCAAGACGGTGACCCAGTCAACCGTCACAAGCCCAGCGTGGAGGTGCTGTTCAAGTCGGCGGCACGCGTGGTGGGCCCCAACGCCATCGGCATCATGCTCACCGGCATGGGCGCCGACGGTGCCAAGGCCATGCGCGAGATGCGCGACGCGGGCGCCTATTGCGTGGCGCAAGACGAGGCCAGCTGTGTGGTGTTCGGCATGCCGCGCGAGGCCATCGCAGCGGGGGCCGTGCAAGAGGTGCTGCCGCTCAACAAGATCACCGGCCACCTGATGGACCACCTGCGCGCCACTGTGGGCCAGGCACTCAGCCGGGTCTGAGTCAATTCAAGGCCGCTGCCGATCAGGGGCGGCCCACAAACAGCATCACGGTCGGCCCCACCCCAGGGCTGTGCACGATGGCTGCATACACAGGGCCCAAGGCCGTGTCCGCGCCCAAGTACAAGCTCATGCCGGATTTCTTGCGACCATGCCCTAGGTCTTTCGGGTGGTCCCAGGCATTGCCGGCTTCGATGCTGGTGCCCAGGTACAGGCCACGCGTCAGCGACATGTCGGTCAAACGGTATTGATAGCCCAGGCGCAGCAAGGCCACCTGCGGGCCACTGACCTGGAAGGGCGCATAACCCGAGAGCTGCTGGAAGCCACCCAGGCCATAGCGCGGCACGTCGGGCTGAGCCCCGTCTGACAGGTTCACGCGCGCGAGGCCATTGATGGCGTGCAGGCCAAACGAGTGCACCCACTGGCCTTGCAGTTCCATGTGACGCAGGTGGCCACTGGGGCCCGAGTCGGCCGCGTCAACGATGCGCCGCCCCTGCATGTAGCTGCCTTCCACGCGCCAGCCTTTGGTCGGGAAGAAGGCATGGTCCAGCTGATCGAACACACCCTTGAGGCGCCAGCCTCGTTCACGCCAACGCGAGACATCACCCACACCTTGTTGCGCGCGGGCCAGGCTGTAACTGGCGCTGGACAGCGAAGGGGCATCGCGCCAGACCTCGTCGACCAAGCCCAGTCGGATCTCACCGAGCTCACGCCAATTCACACCCGCATCCAGATTGATGGCGGTGGTGCGGCGCTCGATTTCTGCGTCGATGGGCGCGTTGGGGTCGCGGTAATAGCCCAGCGTGCGGCGCTCGAGCAAAGCGGCGGCGGCCACGAAGCCGCTGAGCCCGTCAGGCAAACGCCAGGCCATGGGGCGATACAGCTCGCTGCCCAGGGCCGGTGCGGTACCCAGGCGCAAAAAGTTGCGCCACTCGGTGCCCGCGCGGTCCAGCCAGTGGCGGTTGTGCACCAGCTTGAGGTTGAAGGCGCTGCGGCCGCGGTTGTCGGCACTGAAGTCCAGGCCCATCTGCAGGTAGTCAGGCCCCCAGGGCTTGTCTTCGAGGTCAAAGACCAAACCGTCTTGCCCTTCGGGCGTGCGCACCAAGCGGTAGTCGGCACGCTGGTAGTCGCCACTGGCGGCCAGCACGGTCACGTCGCGCTCGGCCTTGGCCACATCAAAAGCCTGGCCTGCCTGTGTGAGCAGGATGTCAGAGCGGGCCTCGGGCTGCGTCAACTTCGAGCCAGCAAAGCGCACAAAGCTCAAGGGCGTCGGTGGTGTCGTGCGCTGGCGGCGTTGGGCCATCCACTGCGCGTAGTCGGCCTCGCTGAGTTTGAGCTCTTGCATGCGCAGCACCAAGGCCTCGGCCTGCAGCTCGCCCAGCGCCATGAATTCGCGGGCGCGGTCAAAGTCAGCCGCGCTCAAACCATCGAGCGTGGGCGCAATCAAGATGTCCTTCGGGCTCAAGGTGCGCAGGCTTTGCTGCACGTTTTGCTCGGTCAGGATGTTGATCATCTGCGAGGTCACGCCGGTCAGGCTGGACAGCGTTTCGCGCTTACCCAAGGGCGTGCCGATGTTGACCACGATCAGGCGTTGCGCACCCATCTGGCGGGCCACATCCACAGGCGTGTTGTTGACCAGGCCGCCATCGCCCAAGATGCGTCCGCGCACCTCTAAGGGCGAAAAAATGCCGGGCACCGACATGCTCGATCGCAATGCCGTGGCCAGGTCACCGTCGCGCAAGACCACGGGCTGGCCGCTTTCCATGTCGGTGGCCACCGCGCGAAACGGCGTGGGCAAGGCATCGAAGTCTTTGATCTGTCGGGCCGACAAGGTCAGGCGGCGCAAGTGCGACTCCAGGCCCCGGCTGGACAAGGAGCCCAGAGGCGCCTTGATGCCGTCGGCGCCCACACCCACCTCCAGCACCGGCGAGACCTCAAAGTCTTGCTCCTTGCGGCGCTGCGACAGCTCGGTGCGGTCGACGCGAGAGGCAAACACATTGCCCCAATCGAGCTTGATGACCTCGGTCTCGATCTCTTTGGCCGACAAACCACTGGCATAAAGCCCACCGACGATGGCGCCCATCGAAGTGCCTGCGATCACGTCCACCGGGATGCGCTCGCGCTCCAGGACCTTGAGCACGCCCACGTGGGCCAATCCACGCGCGCCACCACCTGAGAGCACCAGACCGACGCGTTGACGCACCGGCGCAGCCTCACCTTGCTTGGCCGGATCAGGGGCTGGCTGCGATTGGGCCCAAGTGGGGCCAAGCGAGAACGCACAGAGCCAAACAGAACCCAAACACAAGCGGGCGATCAAGGTGGGCAAAGGCATGGACAGACGCATGCGGGCATTGTGCCGCGTCAAGCCCAGTCACCTTGGACGACCACCGGCGTGACCCCGCTTGACGTGTGTCAACGCCAAGAGGCAGCAAAAGGCGTCAGATCACGGCATGGGCAAGAAAGACGCCCACCCGCTCAAGGAGAGACGCTCATGCAAGCCTGGATTGACTTTTTCACCACCGACTACGGCCTCCTCAGCGCCTTGATCATCTTGGCCATGCTCTGCGGTTTGGGCTACTTCGTTTGGTATGTGCTCAAGCATGTCAAAGAGGACACCGAACGCCACGACCGCCTGCTGCGCGAGGCCGGACGCCCATTGCCGTGAGGTGATGAACATCCCATGTGGTGGTCCGGTCCTTGCTGATAAGGTCGGATCATGGACACTGCCCCCTCCCGTTTGATCCGCCACGCCCATTGCGTGGCCACCATGGACGACCAAGGCACCGAATTGCACGGCGCTTCGGTGCTGGTGCGCGGCCATCTCATTGAACGCATCATCCCGGCGGGTGAGCCCCTGCCGCCAGCCGATGAGGTGATCGATGCGCAGCACCACGTCGTCATCCCCGGCCTGGTCAACACGCACCACCACATGGTGCAGTCGCTGACCCGCGCGGTGCCGCAGGTGCAAAACGCCGAGCTGTTTGGCTGGCTCAAAGGGCTCTACCCGATCTGGGGCAAGCTCACCCCCGACATGGTGCGCGTGTCCACCCAAGTGGCCATGGCCGAGTTGCTGCTCAGTGGCTGCACCACTTCCAGCGACCACCACTACATCTACCCCAATGGCACCCGGCTGGACGACAGCATTGACGGCGCCCGGGCCATCGGCATGCGCTTCACGGCCTCGCGCGGCAGCATGAGCGTGGGCGAGAGCGCCGGCGGCCTGCCGCCCGATGCCGTGGTCGAGCGCGAATACGCCATCATGCGCGACACCCAGCGCCTGATCGAGACCTACCACGATGCCGCACACGGTTCGATGCTGCACATTGCCGTGGCACCCTGCTCGCCGTTTTCAGTGAGCCGCGAGCTGATGCGCGAGGCCGCCCTTCTGGCCCGCGGCAAGGGCGTGCGCCTGCACACCCACCTGGCCGAGAACGACCACGACATCGCCTACACCCGCGAGAAGTTCGGCTGCACGCCGGCCCAATACGCCCAAGACCTGGGCTGGGTGGGCGCCGACGTGTGGCACGCCCACTGCGTCAAGCTCGACACCGCAGGCATCGCCCTCTTCGCCCACACTGGCACGGGCGTGGCGCACTGCCCGTGCAGCAACATGCGCCTGGCCAGCGGCATCGCACCCGTGCGCAAGATGCTCAACGCCGGCGTGCACGTGGGTTTGGGGGTCGACGGCAGCGCCAGCAACGACGCGGGCCACTTGCTGGGCGAAGCGCGTCAGGCCATGCTGCTCGGCCGCGTGGGCCGATCGCTGGACGCCTTTGGCTGCGACCATGGCCCCAGCGAGATGACGGCTCGCGACGCTTTGCGCCTGGCCACACGGGGTGGCGCACAGGTGCTGGGCCGCGCCCACGAGATCGGCCAGATCAAACCCGGCCATTGCGCCGACATCGCCCTGTTCCGCACCGACACGCTGGCCATGGCCGGCGCCGCGGTACACGACCCGGTGGGCGCCTTGCTGATGTGCGCCGCGCCCCAGGCCGACCACGTCCTCGTCAACGGGTGCATGGTGGTGCGCGATGGGCACATCACCACCATCGACCTGCCAGCCTTGGTGGCCCAACACAACCGCCACGCGCGCACGCTCGCGCAGGCATGAAAAAAGGGCTGCATCGCTGCAGCCCTGGCGTTCGGCGACCAGAGAGGCGGTGACCGCCTCTCTGGGGACACATCACATGCCCATGCCGCCCATACCACCCATGCCGCCCATGTCAT
>JAVLFO010000290.1:0-1559 GCA_046052805.1 Aquabacterium sp.
CAGGCCAGCGGCGATGGCGGCCAGGGGCACGCCTGCGCCCAGGGCCGCCGCGGTGGCGGCCAGGGCGTTGCGCACATTGTGTTGACCAGCCATGGCCAGGGCGACATCGGCCTCGCCCTGCGGCGTGCGCAGGGTGATTTGCCAGTGCGGCGTGGGCGCGGCTTGCCAGGTGGCGCTGCCCGTGACCCCCGCAACGCCTTCGGTGGCGAAGTCGATCACGCGGCAGCCGTTGGCCAGCGCGCGCCAGATCGGGGTGTGGGCATCGTCGGCCGGGAAGACGGCCACGCCATTGCGCGACAGCGACTGCAGCACGGCGCCGTTCTCGCGGGCAACGGCCTCGACCGTGTGCATGAACTCCTGGTGCTCGCGCTGGGCGTTGTTGACCAAAGCCACGGTGGGCGCGGCCATGGCGGCCAGCTGCGCGATCTCACCGGGGTGGTTCATGCCCAGCTCGACGACGGCACAGCGGTGAACACCTTCGCGCAAGCGCAGCAGGGTCAGGGGCACGCCGATGTCGTTGTTGAAATTGCCGGCCGTGGCCAGGGCCGCATCGGCATCGCCTTGCGACGCCATCCAGGCACGCAGGATGGACGCCACCATCTGTGTGACCGTGGTCTTGCCGTTGCTGCCCGTGACGGCCACCAGCGGGATGTCGAAGCGCGTGCGCCAGCCCGACGCCAACCAGCCCAGGGCCGCGCGGGTGTCGGACACGGTCAGGCCAGGCAGGCCGGACGCAGCCACACCGCGCTGCCCGATGACGGCCACTGCGCCCGACTGCGCCGCCTGGGGCAGAAAGTCGTGCGCGTCGAAGCGTTCGCCACACAGCGCTAGGAAGAGGTCGCCGGCTTGCAGTGTGCGGGTGTCGGTGTGCACACGGGCAACCGGCGTGGCCGGGTCGCCATGCAGCACCGAACCGGGCAGCAGGGCGTGGGCCTGGCCCAGGGTCGTCATCGTCATGACCGTCGTCGTTGGCATCGTCGTGGGGCTCATGCGGCACCTCCTTGCGAGGCGGCATCGGACAAAGCCCGTGCGCGCAAGGCCACGGCGGCCTCGTCCAGGTCGGAGAACGGCGTTTTCACGCCGCCCACCTCTTGCGTGACTTCGTGGCCCTTGCCGGCCAGCAAGATGACGTCGTGCGCACCGGCTTGACCGATGGCTTGCGCGATGGCTTCGCGGCGGTCTTCGATGACGGCCACCTCATCGCGGCCCGGCACGCCGACCAGGATCTGCGAGAGGATGAAGCATGGCGCTTCGCTGCGCGGGTTGTCGCTGGTCAGCACGACGTGGTCGGCGTGGCGATCGGCGGTGGCGCCCATGAGCGGGCGCTTGATCGGGTCGCGGTCACCGCCACAGCCGAACACGCACCACAGCTGGCCACCACGGGCTTGGGCGACGGGGCGCAGCGCGGTCAGGGCTTTTTCCAGGGCGTCGGGCGTGTGGGCGTAGTCCACCACCACCAGGGGCGCAGCGGCCTGGCCTGTCGGGGCAGGCACGATCTGCATGCGGCCCGGCACGGGCTGGAGCTGCGCGCAAGCCGCGGCAGCATCGGCCAGCGAGGC
>JAVLFO010000291.1:0-2482 GCA_046052805.1 Aquabacterium sp.
AATCTTGGTATTAGAATTATGTCCATTATTACTGGTGGCAATGGACTTGGAACTCGTGGTGGGGCAAATTTCACAGAGATGTACGAGTTTTACAAACTTCATGGTGGTGAAATTCTTAACTTGACTTATTACACTTCATTGTTGGAGTTGAGTGTCAAACAATTTATCACCAATCTTCACAACGCAGTGGAAGCTCATTTTCCTTCAGCATTGGAACGTTTGATCAAGGGGTTACTTCCTGGTTTAGGCAAGACTGAAGTTATGAAAGTTTGGAAGGATGTGCAAAGTGGGAAACGACTTGGGTTTCCGGAACCGGTGCAAGCGGTGTTGGATTTAGTGCTTCCAGTTTTGGAACCAGCTAAGAAAGATGGGAAGGATGTAACATACTTGTTAAATTGGCATTTGGCTAATCATGGAGATCGGTTTGCTCCATTTTACATTTCGGTCATGCACCAACTGGAGACTTTAAATTCAACACTTCCCACTGACAAAAGAGTTGACTTATTTCAGTCAATTCCCTCCATTTCAAGTTTAATTCCCTCGTTTTTTACATTCACGTCCCAGTCAGTGAATGAATTGATCCTTCAAAATGCAGACCAAGTAGATTACGATAAACTGACACCACTGGAGAAGCGTTCGATTTGGGAGAAATTCATAAACTTTCACCATAGATTGCTGGACGAGAAGTTTGCGTTTAGTTGCGACCTTAATATGGTCGAAATCCACCTTAGATTTCGTGGACTAGTTTGTGGTGATGGTCATGTAAATGCTCGTTATCTCAAGACCGAGAACATCAACAACAACTCACGCGGAGGATTTCAACCCAATGAACCTACTGATGATTCGTGGGTGTACGAGGGACAGCGTTCTCAGTCCCAGCCGTATGTCAATAACGTGGACCAAGCCAAGTTAGGCAAGCTAGTGCATGTGTACTGTGATCCCGGGCGTGGAGAATTGATTCATTGTTATTTCGAGAAAGTGGTGGATGGCAAGTCTGTGCGTGTGTGGCACCAATTTAGTTTGTGCAGACGAAGGGAGGAAATGGACATCAAACACATTAACCGGGCAAGTCTCCTTCTTCGCTCTGAACGTGTTGTGCCACACACTTGGTTCTTCAACAACAATCAAACGGTTAATTTGTTTCTTTCCGCCTTGGATGTTGAGAATGACATGGAACAAAAATGTACAGCCATGCATGTATCGGTGAAGAGTGTGGATTTGACCAAGACTAGAATGTTTAGTTTCATGAAATGGCAAAAGGATCTTGTATTACGTGGGATCTATTCGCACCCAAGGTTTCGTGTGCTCCAGCATCACCAAAGTATTAATTTACGAAGAAGTTACGACAGGGAAGTGCAACGATTAAAGAACTTGGTGTACAGGGAAACGGGACAGAGTGAATTTGTATTGTTTTTGGGCGATTTTAGCTCGTCCCACTTTACCAAGGGCGCGGAATCCACTCCTTGTGCAGAGATTTATGAAATGTTTGTAAGGAACGGAGTACCATGTTTCTTGGTCAATGAATGTCGATCATCGAGACATTGTTCTCGTTGTAACAAGGAATACTCGGAAATGGTCATGTACTTGGAAGTATTGAATCCCAACAAGAAGAAAAGATGGGTGAAAAAATGGGTGATGACCCACAAGTCGGTCAGGTGCATGTACTGTGGAACCGTAGCCCAGAGAGATGATAACTCTTGTCTCAACATCAAAGACATTGTGGACAGGGCTTTGAGTGGAATGCCAGAAAATGAGGGGTTTATTCGTGACTTTGTGTTGAAGGACAAGATTGGTGATGATTACAAATATCGGAAACTAAGGAGAGAGTTGATCCTTGATTGGGAAGAACGACAAGGAAACCCCCCGGATGAGTGTAATCCTGCTCTTCCTCCTCCACGAGACACAGTGGAAATTTCATTCACTGGAGAAGTTTCATTTCCATCCGTAGCTCCCGCCAACCAAGTTCCAACCCATTACGGAGATGAGTTTTGGGATGCAACAATTCCAGTGGAGAGGAAGTTGCGTAAGTTAACCGTGTTGGAATTAAAGCAATATTTGAAACAACAACACGTCACTGGAATTAATGGTACGATTAAGATGTTACGAGAACAAGTGAGAGCAATGCACAGAGAAAAGAAACCAGTGCTTTACACTCCACAAGAGAAGAAAGTTAGGAATCCCAATTTACCTAAACCATCTCGTCGTGAGAAGAAACAACAACAACTTTCCTCCTCCTCTTCCGTGCACCCTACCTTGGTGCATTCCTCTGTTTCTTCTTCTTTCTTAGATGTAAACTCTATGGATGATGTGTGTTTCTACTCCACCATGGATCCAGACCCTTTCAACAAACGAAGGAAGGTGGAAGTAGTGCGCATTTTGAAACGTCCAGCGGGATATGTACCTTTTACTTCTTCTTCCTCCTCTTCATCTTTCCCTCCTCCTTCTTCCTCTTCTTCTTCTTCTTCTTCATCTTCTTCATCTT
>JAVLFO010000292.1:0-2175 GCA_046052805.1 Aquabacterium sp.
TTGCTGTGGTAGAACTGCGGGTAATCCGTCAACCAAAGCCACGGATACGCCTTTACGAATCAACGCTTTAGCGGCGTTGGTGCGATTGCCTGGTGCCTTTCTCCGGCACCATCCAAACAAGCACTTAGCCAACCCCTACAGGTTGGCTTTGTCGTTTCTGGAGGCCATCCGCAGCCCCAGCCCCATGGGCCGGTTCACTCACTGCCCCGCAGTGACGCAGGCTGCAGTGGCGGGCTGGGTTGGCCCGGTGGCCACGGTGGCAAACGCATACGGCGTATTGCCGCAGTCGGCAACTGTCGGCACTTGCCCTGTGCAGCCCTTGCGCAGGTCCTCGCATTGGAAGCGCTCACCATTGGCTTGGGTGATCGAGAGGCGCGAGCGGTAGTGCCACGAATAAACATTGGGCTCGCCTGCGGGCAAGGCCTTGGCCGCCGCCGCGTCGTTCTGCCACCGTGTGGTCAGCAGCATGCGGTCGGCCAGTGGGTCGTTTTGCAGGTATTTTGCGAACCACGCAACCGTGTACCAGGTCACCAGGTCAATGCCTCTGCGTGAGGCGGGCAGCAGCACAGGCACATCGTTGAAGTCGAAGTGCGTGCCACCACGCAGGGTGATGTTGCCGGTGTCGACGCCGGCAGCCGAGTAAGCGAATGATGCGGCAGCCTTTTCTCGTGGATTGGGCGGCGTCACATAGGGGATGCCTGCTGCAAGGTAGTCGCTGTTGATGCCCAGTGCAGGTTTGGTGATGGCTGGCGCTGGTCCGGCGGGTGCGCCAAAGCAGGCCACGGGCAGGCCGTACAGCAGACCACCCGAGACCGCACCAGCAAAGCGATTGACCGGCGCAGCAGTAAAGGCTGCGATTTCGTCGGGCGCGGGTGACACGGGCACACACAGGCTGTCCCAGGCCACCGCTGTTCGCACACGCGGATCGTTCTGCGCCAGCCAGCTCGCAGCGACAGCGCCATAAGAGTGGCCGGCCAAGCCGATGCGACTGGTGTCCAGCAAAGCGTGTAGGGGGTTGTTGGCCGAGTTCAACCCAGAGGCCACGCGACGCGCTTGCTTGTCGGCGTGCGACGTGCCCGAGGTTCGGCTGCGCACGGGCACGTAGGGGCGCTCGGGCGTCGACAGCATGAAGTCTAGGGCGTCAGCGCCGCCGTCGTAGAAGGGCAGTCCATTGCCGCCCAGCCCTGGCCCAGCGGCGGGCTTGGGTCCCAAAAGCCCCAGCACGGGCGTGCCTGCGAAGGCGGCCTCTAGTTGGTCAGGCGCTGCGCCGAATTGGTCAGACATGCCTTCGCCTTGGGCATCGAAGGTCATCACCACGAAGCCCGCTTTGGCCAGCGCTTGGGCGGCGAACCAATAGATTTGCTCAAAGCCCACGATCGAGCCGTTGACGATCACAACGCCCGGGCGTTTCGCGGCCCCGCTGCGTGTGGCCCAGATGTGTCCTGAGATGGTGGCACCCGATCGCGATGTGTAGAGCACCGTTTCAACCAGGCCGTCGTGGGCAGTCCACTGCGTCAGGCGAGGGTCCACCGGGCACAACACCACCGAGGTACAAGGGTTGGGGTTGGGGCGGCGCTCTGGGTCTTGACGCAGCGTCTGTGCCCGCGCTGTTTGGTAGGCCAATGTCTGGGTCACCACGCCCGCCGTCAGCGGCCCGGCACCCAATGGGTTCTGGCCGGTTGCCGCCACATTGCGTGCCTCGCAGGCCGTCCACGCAAGTGACGGGTAGGGCGCTTGGGCGCAATCTGCCGGTGCCAGCAGACCCGCGGCGTGGGCGATGTGGGGGATGATTGACGCGGCCAAAACGGCGCCAGCTAACAACAATGGGTGATGGGCTTTGAGCCAACTGGCGTGCTGAGGCATGGTACTGCGATGCGCTGGTTTGAATGACGAACTGGCCCGGATGGTACCCACCGCGGACGCCGCCGCGACGGGCATTAACCCGAAAGGGTTGTGCCCCCCATGTGCTGGTGTGACAGACCCATGCATGGCGAACGCTGCACGTGCAGCGCTTACACTTCTTACTGAGTTGGCCCCTGTTTGGGGCCGATGCAGCGCCACCCCATGACACCCGAAAGCAGAGGCCTTTCCGTTGACCACGCCAAACTCCGAGCAAGCGTTGTACTTCGGGCCTGAGCAGCAGCTCTTCGGACATTTCCATCCTGCCCATGTCAG
>JAVLFO010000293.1:0-6076 GCA_046052805.1 Aquabacterium sp.
AGCGCGAGCTGCTGCTGCCACTCAAGCAAATCCCTGCCTCTGAAGTGGACGGGCAGTTGTTTGAGCGGCTGGGGCTCACTGGGCCTTACGCCCCCCCTTTGATCGACCAGGTGATCGACGGCGGTGCGGCAAAGCGCGCGGGCCTGCAACCTGGCGATCGCGTCCTCAGCGTCAACGGCAAAGCGCCGGTGGATGCGGGGCAGCTGCGCCAGATGATCCGCGCAAGCCAGGTCGACGGCGTGGCGCAGGCGCTGGCCTTGCAGGTTGAACGCGCCGGTCAAACCCTGAGCCTGAGCCTGACCCCGGTGATGAAGGAGGTGCAAGGCCAGCGCGTGCCTCGCATCGACGCGGCGCTTGGCGCTGAGCCTGCGACCGTGATGGTCTCGTATGGCCCTTTTGAAGGCTTGCGCTTGGCTGTGGTCAAGACATGGGATGTCTCGGCCTTGAGCCTGGGTATGTTGGGCAAGATGCTGGTGGGCCAAGCCTCGGTGAAAAACCTCAGCGGGCCTTTGACCATTGCCGATTACGCTGGCCGCTCTGCCCAGCTGGGCTGGGTCTACTACCTGGGTTTTCTGGCCATGGTCAGTGTGAGCCTGGGCATCCTCAACTTGCTGCCCTTGCCGGTGCTCGATGGCGGGCACCTCATGTATTATCTTTTTGAAGGCGTCACGGGCCGTCCAGTCTCCGAGCGGTGGCTGGAGCGCCTGCAGCGTGGTGGCGTCGCCATCATGCTCATGATGATGTCACTGGCCTTCTACAACGACCTGGCGCGCCTTTGGGCTGCGCACTGAGTTTCCTGCATGCACATCCCCTCCATGAACGCTGTACGGCTCAAGCCGACCCTGCTGGCTGCCTTGCTGGCCTCTTCCTTGGTGCAGTCCGCATGGGCTGCCGAGCCTTTTGTGCTCAAGGACATCCGTGTTGAAGGCTTGCAGCGGGCCGATGCCGGCACCGTGTTTGCCTCGCTGCCGTTCCGGGTGGGCGACACCTACACCGACGAAAAGGGCTCGGCCGGTTTGCGCTCCTTGTTTGCCACCGGCTTGTTCAAAGACGTCCGCATCCAGATCGACGGCAACGTCGTGGTGGTGGTTGTTGAAGAGCGTCCGGTGATCTCGCGCGTTGAATTCGTTGGCACCAAAGAGTTCGACAAGGACGCGCTGGTCAAGGCACTCAAAGACGTTGGCATCGGTGAAGGTCAGCCTTTTGACCGCGCCTTGGCCGACCGCGCCGAGCAAGAACTCAAGCGCCAGTACCTCACCCGCAGCTTGTACGGCGTTGAGGTGGTCACCACGATCACGCCCGCCGAGCGCAACCGCGTCAACGTGACCTTCACCGTCACCGAAGGCGAGATCACCAAGATCCAAAGCATCCGCATCACCGGCAACAAGGCTTTCTCTGAAAGCACGCTGCTGTCGCAGATGGACTTGACCGTGGGCGGCTGGCTGACCTGGTACACCAAGTCGGACCAATACGCGCGCTCCAAGCTCAATGCCGACCTGGAGACGATCAAAGCCTACTACCTGAACCGGGGCTACCTTGAGTTCAAGATCGAGTCCACGCAAGTCGCCATCTCGCCTGACAAGCAAGACATCTCCATCGCCATCAACGTGACCGAAGGCCCGCGCTATGTCGTGACCGGCGTGAAGCTGGAAGGCGACTACATCGGGAAGGAGGAAACCTTCCGCAAGCTGGTGTCGATCAAGGTGGGCGAGTCCTACCGTGCCGAAGACGTCGCGTCCACCACCAAGGCCTTCACCGATCGCTTTGCGGCGTTTGGTTACGCCTTTGCCCGCGTCGAATTCAAGCCTGAGCTGGATCGCGAGAAGGGTCAAGCCGTGGCCGTGCTGGTGGCGCAGCCTCAGCGGCGCGTGTATGTGCGCCGCGTGAACGTGGCAGGCAACTCGCGCACGCGCGATGAGGTGATTCGCCGCGAGTTCCGTCAGTTCGAGTCGGCTTGGTACGACGGTCAGAAGATCAAACTGTCGCGTGACCGTGTCGACCGTCTGGGTTATTTCAAACAGGTCGGCATCGACACCGTTGAAGTGCCCGGCACCGCTGACCAAGTCGACCTCACGATCACGGTGGAAGAAAAGCCAACCGGCAACCTGATGCTGGGTGCGGGCTTTTCAAGCGCCGAGAAGTTCACCCTGACCGCGTCGGTCAAGCAAGACAACGTGTTCGGCACGGGCAATTACCTCGGTATTGACCTCAACACCAGCAAGTACAACCGCACCATTGTGGTCAGCACGGTCGACCCCTACTTCACCGACTCTGGCATCTCCCGCTCGTACGATTTGTTCTATCGCACCTCGCGACCGCTGAGTTCGCAGGGCGGCGACTACAAAATCGTCACGCCTGGCGGCGCGGTGCGTTTTGGGGTGCCTTTCACTGAGTTTGACACGGTGTTTTTCGGCGCTGGCGCCGAGCAAACGTCTATTCAGGGAACCACCGGCCTGCCAGTGAGCTACCGTTTGAGTCGCGAGACTTTCGGCGAAAACAGCTTGTCGATTCCCTTGACCGTGGGCTGGGCGCGCGATGCCCGTGACAGCCTGATTGCGCCCACCACAGGCCGCTATCAGCGCCTGAACCTGGAGTGGGGTGCCGCCGGCGACACCCGTTACCTGCGCAGCGACTACCAGTTCCAGCAGTTCATTCCGATCACCAACCGCTTCACGCTGGGCCTCAACAGCGAGTTTGGTTATGGCCGCGGGTTGGCTGGCAAGCCCTATCCCGTCTTCAAGAACTTCTACGGCGGTGGTCTGGGTACCGTGCGTGGTTTCGAGCAAAACTCGCTGGGCCCTGTCGACATTGAAGGTGCCTATGTGGGCGGCAACAAGCGCGTGAACCTCAACGCCGAGTTGTACGTGCCATTCCCTGGTGCAGGCAACGACCGCACACTGCGCCTGTTCGGCTACACCGATGCAGGCAACGTCTGGGGAGAGCGAGAGCCGGTGAAGGTGCGTGACCTGCGTGCGTCTGTCGGGGTGGGCATCAGCTGGGTGTCTCCGGTCGGTCCGCTGAAACTGAGCTACGGTAAGCCCTTCCGTTACACCGATCAAGATAAAATCCAGAAACTTCAGTTCCAGATTGGCACCGCATTCTGATCATGACTTCGATCATCAAGACCCTCGTTGGCAGCCTGGTGCTGTTCGGTGCTCTGGCCGCCCAGGCCCAAGAGCTGAAAGTTGGCTTCGTCAATCTCGACCGCGTTTTGCGTGATGCCGCCCCGGCCAAGGCCGCCCAGGTCAAGTTGGAGGCCGAGTTCAGCCGCCGCGAAAAAGAGCTGGCCGATACTGAAACCCGCTTGAAGTCCGCGTCTGACAAATTCGAAAAAGACGCGCCTACCTTGGGTGAGGGTGAACGCGGTCGCCGGCAACGTGATTTGGTTGAGCAAGACCGCGAGTTGCAACGCAAGCGCCGCGAGTTTCAGGAAGACCTGAATCAGCGTAAAAACGAAGAGTTGTCGACCGTGCTCGAGCGAGCCAACCGCGTCGTCAAGCAAATCTTCGATCAAGAAAAGTACGATTTGATCGTCCAAGAGGCTGTGTTTGCCAGTGCGCGGGTGGACATCACCGACAAGGTGATCAAGTCGCTCAATGGTGGCGCAGCCAAGTGACCTCGGCCGGATTGCAGGCAGGCTCACCGGGTGTGGGTGCTGCTGCTGAGTTGTCAGTTCGCTTGGCCGATGTGGTCAAGGCACTGGGCGGTGTGCTGCATGGCGATGGTGAGGTGCGCATTGGCCGCATCGAGCCTTTGGAATCGGCCTCGGGCACAGCGATCAGTTTTTTGGCCAACCCCAAATACCGCTCGCAGTTGCAAAGCACGCAGGCGGCGTGCGTCATCGTGGGCCCTCAGGTGCTGGCAGAAGCGCTGGCCCGGGGCGCGGCCATCCTCACGCCCGACCCCTACCTGTACTTTGCCAAGCTCACCCAGTGGTGGGCCGCTCAGACCCGTCCACGTGCGCCTGCCGGCATCCACCCCTCTGCGGTGGTT
This sequence comes from Aquabacterium sp., assembly GCA_046052805.1. Taxonomy (GTDB): domain Bacteria; phylum Pseudomonadota; class Gammaproteobacteria; order Burkholderiales; family Burkholderiaceae_C; genus Aquabacterium. The sequence continues at coordinate 3,994 of JAVLFO010000293.1, forward strand.
GACGCCACGGCGATCATTGCTGTGGGCGCCAGCGTGGGCCCGCTCGCGGTGATCGAGGCCGGTGCTTGGGTGGGCGAGGGCGCACAAATCGGGCCGCATTGCACCCTTGGCGCTGGTGCCCGCATTGGTGCCGACACCCGTTTGGCCGCGCATGTCACCGTGGGTTTCGATTGCGTGGTGGGCGAGCGCTGTCTCATTCACAGCGGTGCTGTGATTGGCGCTGATGGCTTTGGCTTTGCGCCGCAGCAAGGCACTTGGGTCAAGATCGAGCAGCTCGGCGCCGTTCGCATTGGCGATGACGTTGAGATTGGCGCGAACACCTGCATTGACCGAGGCGCCCTGGGCGATACCGTGATCGAACGCGGGGTCAAGCTCGACAACCTGGTTCAAATCGGGCACAACGTGCACATCGGCGAACACTCGGCCATGGCCGGGTGCGTGGGCGTGGCCGGCAGCGCCCGCATTGGCAAGCATTGCACCGTCGGCGGCGCTGGCATGATCCTGGGGCACTTGACCCTGGCGGATCATGTGCACGTGTCGTCTGGCACCCTCATTTCGCGCTCCGTTCTCAAGCCCGGCTTGTACAGCGGGGCCTTTCCGTTTGATGAAAACGCATCTTGGGAAAAGAACGCGGCCACCTTGCGGCAACTCCATGCCTTGCGTGACCGCATCCGCACCCTTGAGAAACAGATCAAAAGCTGATGGACATTTACAAGATCCTCGAAAAACTCCCGCACCGCTACCCCTTTTTGTTGGTAGACCGCGTGCTGGAGCTGGAAAAGAACGTGCGCATCCGTGCGCTCAAGAACGTGACCATCAATGAGCCGTTTTTCCAGGGCCATTTCCCCAACCGTCCGGTGATGCCGGGCGTGTTGATGCTCGAAGCCTTGGCACAAACTGCGGCCCTGCTGGCCTTTGAAACCCAGGGCGCCGGCGTGGACGACAACTCGGTGTATTACTTCGTTGGCATCGATGGCGCACGCTTCAAGCGCCCAGTCGAGCCTGGCGACCAGTTGTTCTTGGATGTGCAGATGGACCGCAACAAGGGCGGCATCTATAAGTTCAATGCGCAAGCCTTTGTGGGCGATGCCTTGGCCGTGTCGGCACAGTTGATGTGCACGGTGCGCAAGGTTTCCTGAGGTCCAGATGGCGAACATCCATGCCACCGCTTTGGTGGACCCTCAGGCGCAACTGCACGAGTCGGTGTCGGTCGGCCCCTATGCCGTGATTGGCCCCAACGTTCGCATCGGGCAGGGCAGCACGGTCGGTGCTCATTGCGTGATCGAGGGTCACACCACCATTGGCTGCGACAACCGGATCTTCCAGTTCGCGTCACTGGGTGCTGATCCCCAAGACAAAAAATACGCTGGCGAACCCACGCAGTTGGTCATTGGCGATCGCAACACCATCCGCGAGTTTTGCACCTTCAACACCGGCACGGTGCAAGACAAGGGCATCACCCGCGTGGGCAGCGACAATTGGATCATGGCCTATGTGCATGTGGCCCATGACTGCGTGATCGCTGATCACAATGTGATTGCCAACTCGGTTCAGTTGGCGGGCCATGTTGACATTGGCAGCTACACCTTGATCGGTGGCATCAGTGGCGTGCACCAGTTCGTGCGCATCGGTGACTTTGCGATGGTGGGCTTCCAGACCCGTTTGTCGCAAGACTTGCCGCCGTTCGTGATGGCGGCTGGCAACCCTGCTGCCGCGCAAAACGTCCACCAAGAGGGGCCTCGTCGCCGCGGCTACTCGCCTGAGCGCTTGAGCATGCTCAAGCACATGTACCGGGTGATCTACCGCAAGGGTTTGACGCTCGACGCGGCGCGCGACGAACTGGCCGCCCTGCGTGGTCAGGCGCCTGAGGCCGACCAAGACGTCGACAAGATGCTGGCCTTCTTGAGCGACGCCACACGCGGGATCGTGCGGTGAGCCACACGCCCCGCGTGGCCATGGTGGCCGGCGAGACCTCTGGCGATTTGCTCTCTGGCTTGTTGCTGGGCGGCATGAAGCAGCGTTGGCCTGATCTGGCCCCCGTCGGTATCGGTGGGCCTCGCATGGCCGCCCAAGGCTTTGAGGC
>JAVLFO010000294.1:0-14373 GCA_046052805.1 Aquabacterium sp.
CCATCCCAATACGCTTGACCATCGATCACCACGGGCGGAAAGCCCGGTGGCAAAGCGCCACTGGCCATGATGTGCTGCGCAGTCAGGCGCTGCTTGGCGCTGTCAAACACCGCCAACTCGCCGGTGGCCACAGACACGGCACACACGGTGCACCTGACGTGGCCTGCATTCAGATAGTCAAAGTCGACCAGGCGTTCCAGAGTGGCTTGCAGTGGCGTTGTGTCGTAGAAGCTGGCCTCGGGCGTTGGCACCGATTGCGAGATGTTGATGGCCGCACCTTGCCGTGGCACGAAGAAGCCGGGTACCCCGCGCGTCAGCGTGTCCATGAAGCCGCCAGCCCTCAGCCAGGGCGAAAGCCAGTCTGCAAAGGGCGCCCACAAGGGGTCAATGCAGGCCTCTTGTCGAGCCACCACGGACCAAAACTCCTTCAGCCTCGCAAGCCGCTCTTCAGGTGGGTTGCCAGCGACCAGGGCGCTGTTGATGGCGCCAATCGAGGTGCCCACCACCCAGTCAGGCTGCAGCCCGTGCTGGCTCAAGACCTCGTAGACGCCACCTTGGTAGGCCCCCAAAGCGCCGCCGCCTTGAAGCACCAAGACGGTCTGCGCTGAATCGTCCAGGCAGGGCTGGACGGGTGTGGCTCGTGGCATGAGGGCCTCGTGGTTGTGCTGGCTTGGACCAGCTTAACTGCAATGACCCGCAGCCGCTCGCATCGCGGTCATTGGCGGGTGTTGATTGGGTGGCTTGCTCGGCAGTTGAGAGCACGCACCGTGCCAGACAAGACGCCATGGCACCCGTGCATGGGGCGCACCGAGAGGGGGCGACGCTCACCTCGGAGCAGATGGAAGTGGTTGTCGTCCGGGACGTGATGGTCGAGATCCAGATGCACGGTCTGCCTCAGCCTTCGCCCAATGTGCACAGTTCAAGGTACACGTCGCTGTAGCGCCCCTTGTGGATCGACCAGTCGAGGCTGTAGAGCCGCTCTGCCGGCAACCGCTCACCCTGCGCCTGACGGCAACGGGCCTCCGCCAAGCCCTCTTTCAAGAGCGCGCGCTGTTGTGTTTGAGCCTGCGCCGTAAAAGAGGCCAGACCCATGGTGTGGATGCGAGCAAGGGTGCCCATGCGGTGTCCTTCTTTGCTTGGTCAAAGCTTCGTTTGTCAGTCTTTCGTCAACCTTTCTGTGCGCCAGTCGAGGCCCTCAGTGGGGTACCCGCGTTTCAAGGGGCAGATCGCAGTGCAGTGCATTGACGTAGACCTCATCGCCCGAGCCTGCAGCGTCGCGCGAAGACAGCGGGGCGATCCGGCTGACCAGGTTGGGCACACGCTGGAAGTGCACCAGTGCCCAGCGCTGTTTGGCATGTGCAGCGGCGGTCAGTTGATCGTGGCGGCAGTCATCGTCAGGGTCAACAAGGGGCACTGGCTCGTCGGCATTGACCTCGCGGTCGAAATGCGCAACGCGCCAGCCTTGTGTCTGTGGGTGTTCGGCATCCCGTGGATAGAGTGCGCAGGCACTCAACGCGCTTGCACCGATCGCCAAGGCTGCGGCGAGCACCATGCGCTTGAATGGCGCGAGATGTGGGGTGGGCTGAGGCATCAATCGTCCTTCTCAAACATCATCAACAGGGTGGGCAACAGAACCAGGGTGAACACGGTCGACGACACGATGCCGCCCACGATCACCAGCGCAAAGGGTCGTTGTGTTTCAGAGCCAATGCCGTGCGAGAGTGCCGCCGGCAGCAAGCCCAGTCCGGCCATCAGAGCGGTCATCAAAATGGGGCGCAAACGCGCGATGGCCCCTTCGGCAATGGCGGAGATCACGCCCAAGCCGCTGTTCAGTTTGGACTGAACCTCTTCGACCATGATCACGCCGTTTTGAACACAGATGCCTGCCGCTGCAATGAACCCGACTGCAGCAGATATCGACAAATGCATGCCCGCCAACGACAGGGCCGTGAAGCCGCCCAGCAACGTGAAGGGCACCATGGCCAGCACCATCCCGGCGCGCACGACCGACTTGAAGGCCCAAAACAGCAACACGAAGATGCCAGCCAATGACAACGGAACCACGATCAGCAACCTTTGCAGAGCGCGCTGCTGGTTCTCGAACTGACCGCCCCAGCTCATGGTGTAGCCCGCAGGCAAGCGCACCTCTTTGGCCACGCGCGCCTGCGCCTCGGCCACAAAGCTGCCTTGATCACGGCCTCTCAAATTGGCCTTGATGTGCACCATGCGCACACCTGATTCACGCGTGATGCGCGTGGGCCCTTGCTTGACTTCGATGCTCGCCAACTCGCCCATTGGCAATGTGCCGCCACCAGGCAGGGGCACGGGCAGGCGGGCCACGGCGTCGATCGCGTCGCGGTCGGGCCGGTCAAAACGCAAGGTGATGTCCAGATTGCGGCGTTCTTCAAAAAACGTGCCCACGTTGGCACCGCCCATGGCCGTTTGCACCACCGCGTTGAAGTCGTTGATGCTGATGCCGTAACGCGCCAGGCGGTCGCGATCGGGCGTGATGGCCACCTCGCTCTGGCCATTGATGCGGATGGCTTCAACGTCGGCCGAGCCGGGCACCGAGGCCATCACGGCCGCAACCTTGTCGGCTGTCTGGCTCAGCACATCCAGGTCCGGGCCGAAGATCTTGACGGCCAGCTCACCCTTGCCCCCTGACAAGGCCTCCTCCACGTTGTCTTCGATGACCTGACTGAAGTTGGGGTGCACGCCAGGCAAGACGCCCATGCGCTTGGAGATGTCGGCCACCAGGGCCTCTTTGTCGCTGAAGCGCCAGGTCTTGTGGTCCTTGAGGTCAGCCAGGATCTCGATGCTGTTCGGCCCCTTGGGATCGGTGCCGTCATCAGGGCGGCCAATGTGGCTGACCACCCGGCTGACCTCGGGCGTGTCGAGCAAGACGTGGCGCAACTGGCGCTCCACCACCTGCGTGGCTTCGATGCTGCCAGCCGGCGGCAGGCTCATGGTGATCCACAAATTGCCCTCGTCGAGCTTGGGCAAAAACTCGCTCCCCAAGGTCATGACGATAGCCACCGACAAGGCCAATGCCACGCCAGAGCCCGCCAAGACGATGTGGGGCCTTTGCTGGCAATGGCCCAGCACCCGTCGGTATTGCGCTTTGAGCCAGTCCACCCACGCCAAGTGCTTTTCAAGCAAGGGGCGCCTGGCCAGCAAAAAGGCCAGCATGGTGGGCACCCAGGTCATGGTCAGCAAGACGGCACCGGCCAGGGCAAAGGACAGTGTGAAAGCCATGGGCGAAAAGATCTTGCCCTCAACACGTTGGAACGTGAAGATGGGCAAGAAGGCCAAGATGATGATGGCCTTGGAGAACACGATGGGGTGACCCATGCTGGTGGCCGTCTGTCGCAGCGAGGCCAGTCGGTGGGCTGGATCGGCTTTGAGTGCGTCTTGCGCGGCCTCGAGCGTCAAGCGCACCATGAGCGCCTCGACCAGCACCACCGCTGAGTCGATGATGATCCCGAAGTCAACCGCGCCCAGCGAGATCAGGTTGGCCGACATGCCCTTGAGGTGCATCAGCGTGAAGGCAATCAGCAAAGCCAATGGGATCACGCTGGCCACGATCAAGGCGGCACCCCAGTTGCGCAAAAAGACCACCAAGATCGCGACCACCAAAATGGCGCCGACCACCATGTTTTCGGTGACGGTGTTGACCGTGTGCTCGATCAGATCGCGGCGGTCGTAGATGCGCTCGAGGGTCACGCCCTTGGGCAGGTGGGCGTTGATCGACTGCATGCCCGCATAGAGCGCTGCGATGACCTTGGCGGGGTCTTGCCCCTTGGTCATGTCGATGATGCCTTCGACCACATCGTCTTGCTGGTCCAGCGCCACAACGCCTGAGCGCTCACGCTCTCCAAAGCCGACGTCTGCTACGTCGCCCACCGTGATCGGCTGGCCGTTGCGTGCAGTGATCACCGTGCGCGCAATGTCGTCGGTGCGCTTGTAGAGGCCCAGCGAACGGATCACCAAAGCCTCGTCGCCGCGCTTGAGCACGCCGCCGCCGCCGTTGGCGCTGTTCTGGGCGACCGCGTCCTGCAGCTGTTGCAGCGTGATGCCGTACTTCACCAGCAGCGCCGCTTTGGCCCTGACTTGGACTTCCTTGAGCGCGCCGCCGATGGTCACCACGTCGGCCACGCCGGGCACGCGTCGAAGGGCGGGGCGAACGATGGTGTCTTGAATGGCGCGCAGGTCCGACAAGGGCATCTGTGCTGGACCCTTCACTGTGTAGCGGTAGATCTCCCCCACGGCCGTGGTCAAGGGCGCCAGCTGTGGTGTGACGCCCGTGGGCAGCTGCACGTTCTGGAGCTTTTCAAGCACTTGCTGGCGCGCGAAGTAGTCGTCGGTGTTGTCGGAGAACAGCAGCGTCACGACCGACAGGCCGGTCATCGAAATCGAGCGAAGCTGCGTGATGTGCGGCACCCCGCTCATCTCTGCCTCGATCGGTTTGGAGATCGAGCGCTCGACCTCTTCAGGCGCGCCCGAGGGCAGGGCGGTGATGATCTGCACCTGCACGTCTTGCACATCGGGGAAGGCTTCGACGGGCAGGTTGACAACGGCGTAGCCACCAGTCAACAGCAAGCCGAGCACGGCCAGCAACACGAAGATGCGCTGCGTGAGCGCAAAGCGAACGAGCTTGTCGACCATCTCAGTTGTCCGAGCTGAGTTCGGCATCCAGCAAGGTGGCGCCTTGTGTGGCGACCCGCTGGCCGGCTTGCAGGCCATTGCCCACGTAGCTCACGTCGCGATAGCGTTTGAGCAGCTCCACCCTTGTCTTGACCAGCAAGCCAGGCGAAGCCTCTACGAACACGAAGCTCTGCAGCCCTGTGGTCACGATCGCGCTGTTAGGGATGAGCACCTGCGGATCTGCGGAGGCCGTCAGTGGCGCCATGCGCACAAACATTTCTGGACGGAGGGTGTGGATGTCACCTGTGAGGTGCGCACGCACTGGCACCCGCCGGGTGTTGGCGTCGACCACTGCACCCAGCGTGCTGATGCGTCCTTGCGTGCTGGAGAGGTCGATGCCATCGGCCTGCAGGTGAATGGCTTGGCCCAGTCGCAGGGCTGGCAAGTCTCGCTCAGCCACGTCGGCCACGACGTCAAGGTGACTCAAGTCGGTGATGACAAATGCCGGGTCGGTGGCATCTGGCCTGACCTCCTGGCCCGGGTTGAGGTGACGCTCGGCGATCACGCCAGCAATGGGTGCGCGCAGTGCGTAACGCGCGCCCTGGGCCTCTGCACCATGCCCGCCGAGATCGCGCAGGCGATCGGACGCGCGGTTGTGCTCCGCTTGCGAACCCGCCAGGTCAGCCTGCGCTTGTTCCAGCTCACGTGTGGCAATGACACCCGCTTGGTGCAACTTGTCGGCGCGGCTCAGCGCTTGTCGCTTGAGGGTGAGGTCCGCTTGCGCTTTGTGCAGGTCGGCCAGTGCGGCGCTGTAGTCGCCCGAGTTCAGCCAGGCCAGCACCTCGCCCGCCTTCACGGTCTGGCCTGGCTTGCCCAGGATCTCGGTGGCGCGGCCGGCAATGGGCGAGAACATGCGCACCGTGTGGTCTTCGTCAAAAGCAATGCGTGCGGGCAAGGGCTCCATCACAGGCGGCACTTCGCTGCGCACGGCTTGGATGGTCAGGTAGGCCAGCTGGCTGGCACCAGCGGGATAGCGCAGTTGGTTGGGGCTGGTGCGCACCGAGGGTGTCGCCGCTTCATTGGGCTCAACCGCGTTGGCACCTTGCAAATGGCCGGCGTAGGCAGCCAGCAGCACAGCAGCGGCCACGGCGCCGAGGTAGGGGATCAGGTCGTGCTTCACGGTGTGGTCACATTCATGTCAAAAGGCACTTGCAGTGCGGACCAGGCCTTGGCCAGGTCGGCATGGGCGGCAGCGGCATCGAGCTCGCTGGCGTAAAGCGTCCGGCGCGCATCGAGCAGGTCTTGAAGCGACAAGGCGCCTTGTTTGCGGGCGAACTCAGCGCCTTCCAGCGCTTGCCGTGCTTGCGGCAGTTGCGTTTGCTCAATGCGTTGCACACGTTCGGCTGACAGGCGAAGCCGAGTTCGCAACTGCAGCTCATCGGCTTGGGCTTGAGCCTGGGCCTTGTCGATTTCGGCTTGCGCGTCGGCCAACGCGACCAAGGCGCGCTTGACCGGGCCGTCTTGTCTGCCATCGGTCCCCAAGGGGAAGGCCACACCCACACCCCACAGGTGGCTGCCCATGGGTGGGTTGTGTTCGACCTGCAAACTCACGGTCACGTCGGGGGTGCGCTGTGACTGGGCCAGGGTCAGTGCCGCCTGGGCCTGTTGCCAGTGACTCTGCGCTGCCAGCACGCTGGGGTGCGCTGACAGCCTGGCACCATCGGCGGCAGGAGGCGTGGCATCAGCCTGGGGCCAGGGGTCCAGCTCGGCGTCCAACCCTTGCGCGTCAATGGCCATGAGCAGTGCGAGGCTGGCTTGAGTTTGCGCCAGCTGGGTCTGCGCTTGCGCGTGTTCGTTGGCCGCTTTGCTGGCCTCCACGCCCAAGCGTGCGGCCTCCAGCCGTGAGACATCGCCTTGTGCCAGTCGCGCTTGGGCGGCTCGGCTGCTTTGGTCTGCCAGCTGCAGGTTGTGCTCGCTGATGCGCAGGGCCTCTTGTGCGAGTTTCAAGTCCCAATAGGCTTGTGTGGCAGCCAGACGTTGGTTGTAGACGCTCGTGCGCAAGTCGGACGCAGCAGCGTTCGTCCCAGCATCCGCTGCGCCCATGCGCAAGTCGCGCTTGTGGCCTCGTTCAATGGGTTGGTCCAGGCGCAATATCGTGTCGATGGGGCGACGCCACAGGGCACCGGCACCTTGACCGTGGTCATTGATGCCCTGGCTGAGCAGGCTCAATTGAGGCGGGGGCGTGACAGCGGCCGTGATGCCGTCTGCTTGGGTCGCCTCTAATGCACGGCGTGCCGCGCCCACGTCGCGATTGGACTGCGCCACCTGCTCCATCACCTGATCGAGCGACCACGCGTGTGCTGCGACAGGCTGCGCCGCGGTCACGTTCACCAGCATCCAAAGGGGTAGCAACCAAACACGCTTCATGACAACTCAGGTTCCTCAGTGGCACACTTCTGACGCTTCACAGTGTGAAGAGCGCTCCTTTCGAAACCCTTTCATGCCGGCACCCCATGCGCCTTTTGTTGGTTGAAGACGATGAGCCCTTGGCCCAAGCCCTGGCTGGCAGCCTGCGCTTGGGTGGCTATGCGGTCGACTGTTTTGGCAGTGCGGCTCATGCGCGGGCTGCCGTGGCCGTCGAGCCCTACGATGCGGTCATCCTGGACCTCAACTTGCCCGATCACGATGGTTTGAGCGTGCTCAAAGGCTGGCGCGCTGAGGGCGTTCGCATGCCTGTGCTGATCTTGTCGGCGCGTGACGAAATTGAAGACCGGGTGTCTGGGCTGGACCTGGGCGCCGACGACTACCTGACCAAGCCATTTGATGTGGCCGAGCTGGAAGCCCGCTTGCGTGTGCTGATTCGCCGCACACAGGCCGGCCTGGCGGACAACGCCATCGACTTGGGGCCATTGCGCCTGGACATTGCTTCGCGCCGCGCGATCTTGCAGGGTGTTGACATTGGCCTGACCGCCAAAGAGTTCGCCATGCTGCAGGTCTTGGCACTGAAGGCCGGGCAGGTGATCAGCAAAGAGCAGCTGATTGGCCGTCTGACAGACTTCGATCAAGACATGAGCGCCAACGCACTCGACATCCTGATTCACCGTGTGCGCAAGAAGCTCGAAAGCAGTCCCGTGACCTTGCGAACCTTGCGCGGGTTTGGCTACCTCTTGGAGCTTGCGGGATGATGCCGCAGAGCCTGCGCCGTGGCTTGCTCGTTCGCCTGGGCTTGCTGATGTTGTTGTTCTCCGCGTTGGCCTCGGTGGTGGTGTATCGGCTGGCGCAGCGCTTCAGCGACGAGGCCTATGACGAGTGGCTGCTGGACTCGGCGCGCTCGATGGCGCAACTGGTTCACCTGGATGACCATGGACGCATGGCGGCCGAGTTGCCTGCATCGATCCTGCAAGCCTTCACCTACGACGCCCACGACCGTGTGCTGTTTCGCATCGATGCCCAACAAGGCGGCTTGATTGGCGGCAGCAAGGCCTTGCCTAAGGCGGGATCCTCTGAAAGCGACAAGGTCTATGTCGATATGACCGTCGACGGGCAAGCGATGCGGGCGGTGCAAGTGGTCCGTACCGACTTGGAGCCAGGCAACCCTGTGTTCATCACCGTTGCTGAAACCCTGCACAAGCGACACCGCCTGGCATCGCGCTTGTTGGGTGCGGTCATGTTGCTCAGTGGCCTGCTGGGCGTTGTCACCGTGGCCCTGGCGCGCGATGCAGTCACGCGTGGACTCAAGCCCTTGCGTGACCTGACCGAAACCGTTCGCTTGCGCTCGCCTGGCGAGCTGCACCCCTTGCCAGATGCAGGCGTCGCGGTTGAACTCAGGGCCTTCACGCAGGCCATCAACGATCTCCTGAGTCAGCTCCATCAGGCAGTTCAGCACCAACGTCGCTTTGTGGCCGACGCGGCTCACCAGCTGCGCACGCCCCTTGCAGCCTTGCGTGTGGAGCTGGAGTTGGCGGTGCGAGAGCCCGACGTCCAGCGCCACGGCGAGGCCCTTGTGCAGATGCGCACGGGCATTGAGCGCTTGTCGCGTTTGGCCACGCAGCTGCTGACTTTGTCTCGCGCGGAGCCTGGGGCTTTGGCCATGAGCAGCTTCAAGGTGCTCGATGTGCAAGCCTTGGTCCAAGAGGCCGCGCAGCGCTTACTCAAATCCGCCATTGCCCGCAACATTGACCTCGGCTTTGAGTGCTTCGCGCATCCTCGTGTGCGAGGCGACGCCTTGTTGTTGGAAGAGCTGGTCAGCAACTTGGTGGACAACGCCTTGCGCTATGCCGGTGAAGGCGCCGTGGTCACGGTGCGTGTGTTCACGCAGGACAACGAGGCCTGCATTTGTGTGGAAGACGACGGCCCTGGCGTGACTCCCCAAGAGCTTCCACGGCTCACAGAGCGCTTCCACCGGGCCACTGGCGCCAGTGCTGGCGGCTCAGGCTTGGGTCTGGCGATTGTTCAGGAAATCGCCCATCTGCATGGGGGAACCCTGGATATTGAGTCCGTTGAACCTCACGGTTTGCGTGTGACCACGCGTTTGCCCGTGTACCTTCCAACCACCCCCGAGTGAGCCCCATGACCTTGACAACGACCTTACCTAAGCGCCTCGCCTCCTTGTTTGGCATGTTGATTTTGTCGATGCTGACTCACCCATGCGGCGCGCTCGCCGAAGAGTCTGATAAGCCCTTCAAGCTCACGGTCGGCTACTACCACGACGCGCAAGATCCAGGCAAAGACGTGAACCTGCGCTGGCAACACGAGGACACCCACGTTTGGGTCGGGCACTATGAAGACCATGCCTTTGGCGGGCAAGACCGCGCTGGCATCGACACCAGTTGGGATCTCAACGAATGGGTGTCCCTTCAGCCCTCATTGCAGGTGGCAACGGGTGGCTTTGTGGGCGGCAGCGTCAACGCACAGGTGGGCCACGAGAGCTATGGCATCGTCGGTTTGGGGCGAACCAACCTCAAGCCTTACTTCAATCTGAACTTTGATCCCAACGATGCGATCACCTTGGGTGGTGGACATGTTTTCAGCGATGGCCAAAACTGGTCGCTTTTCATGGTGCGTGACGACCGCCTGCACACGGGGCAAACCGACTGGCACCTCACCGGGCGCGTGCCCATGGGCCCAGACAGGCTGTCCTTGGACCTGATGCACAAGCAAGGGCAGGGCGACGACGGGCACGTGCAAGCGTGGGGCCTCAGCGTCGGCTGGGACTTCCCGTCCTGGTTTGTCCGCGTGGCCAGAGACCCAAAGCAAAACTTCTCAGGTGCGGATGCTTGGCGTTTTTCGACAGGCATGCGGTTTTGACGGGTCATCCGCAGGACCTTGATGTGTTGATGAAAGCTTGGTGAAAGGTGGCGTGGCTAGTCTGCATGGCATGCTGGCTTGGCCGGCAACGCTTCTCTTTCGCGCATGCCTCCACCTTCCGTTACCGCACCAGCAGCCGTTCCTCGGCCACTGTTCCTCCCCTCCGGCGACCATTGTGTCTTGCTGTTTCATGGCTTGAGCAGCAGCCCGCTGGAGCTGCAGTTTCTGGCCAGAGGCCTTCACCGGCAGGGCTACAGCGTGCGTGTGCCTGTGCTCAAGGGCTACACCAACGGTTTGGTCGCAGGGGTGCCGGTCACCGCGCAAGACTGGGTCTCGTCTGCCCTGTCCGAGCTTGACGAGGCGCTCAAACAGTACCGGCGCGTCAGCATTGGCGGCCTTTGCTTGGGGGCGGTGCTGGCCTTGAGGGTCGCTGAGCTGCGTGATCAGGACGTCGCCAGCGTCATGGCCTTGTCCACCGCCTTGCATTACGACGGTTGGGGCAACCCCTGGTTCACCCCTTTGTTGCCCTTGGCCAGATACCTGCCTTTTGCCCGGCGCATCCGTGTGCGTGAGCGCTGGCCCTATGGCCTCAAAGACGAGCGCATGCGCGCTTGGGTGGCCAAGCAGATGCTGAAGGTGGGCGACTCAGACGCAGGTGCAGCCACCTTGCAAGTCGGTGAGTTGCTCAAGGCGCGCGATTTGATTGCCATGGTCCAAGGTGACTTGCGCACGATCACTGCGCCGATCTTGCTCATCCATGCCAAAGAGGACGAGTGCGCCACGCCGCGCAGCGCCTTCGATGTCGCGCGTGGCGTTCAGTCCAACAACATCCGCTGCATCTTGCTGGACGACAGCTATCACATGATCAGCATCGACCGAGAGAAAGAGCGGGTTCTGTCGGAGATGTGTCAGTTTCTTCCTCGCGTTGAGCGCGGGGTCCAGCACGACGCGGGCGATCAGCGTCCAAAAGTCGTGCCACTTTTTGAGGGTCGCCATGGATAAGCAAGTCAAGAACCCGTTTGAGCAGGGCCTGGGCGTGGTGCGCCAAGCTTTGGCGCGCTACACCGACACGCCAGTGGAGCGCATTGAGCTGGACACGGTTTTGGCTGACATCCAAATCGACTCGCTCACCTTGGCCGAACTCTTGTTCGAGCTCGAGGACCGTTTGGGCAAGGACCTCTCAGACACCCACGCGATACCCCGCCAGGTGTCTGACATCGTGGCGCTCATCGTGCCGCATCTCGACGGCGATAAGCTGATGCATGCCGCATGAGCCCGCGTCGCGTGGCGATCACGGGTCTGGGTCTGGTGTCCACACAAGGTCAGGTGCCCGAAAAGGCGTTTGACGCTTGGTGTTCAGGCGAGTCGGCAATCGCTTTGCACGCCGTGGGCGATGCGCCGCACAGCCTCAGCGTTCCCTATGCCGTGTGCTCCGATTTCGATGCCTCGGCAGTCTTGGGTCGGGCGCGTCTGGCGACCATGGACCGTGTCAGCCAGTTGAGCGTGGCAGCGGCTGTGTCCGCCTGGGAGCGCGCTGGTTTGCATGAGATGGCCGAGCCATCCCGCGAGCACGCCTGTGTGCTGTGGGGCACTGGCGGGGGGGGCATGCAGACCTTGGATCGCAGCTACCGAGACCTGTTTCTCAAAGGGCGCTCACGCATTTCACCGCTGTCGGTGGTGCTGGGCATGAACAACGCCGCAGCCTCTCAGATTGCGTTGCAGATCGGTTTGGGTGGTGAGTGCTTGACCTACTCGGTGGCGTGTGCTTCATCAGCGGTGGCCGTTGGCGAAGCCTTCAGGCGCATCCGCTCCGGCGATGCCACGGTGGCCCTCGCTGGTGGCGCAGAGGCGGCCTTGCCTTTTGGCATGCTCAAAGCATGGGAGTCGCTTCAGGTCATGGCGGCGCCTGGCGATGACGTTGCGGCCAGTTGTCGGCCCTTCCAGCGTGCGCGCGACGGCCTGGTGCTCGGCGAAGGCGCAGCGGCCTTGGTGCTGGAAGAATGGGGCCATGCCGTGGCGCGTGGTGCACACATCCACGCAGAGGTCACGGGCTACGGCGGCAGCTGCGACCACCACCACCTTACCGCGCCAGCGGTGGATGGGCAGGTGCGGGCTCTGGCGCAGGCTTTGCGCATGGCGCGCTTGAATCCCTCTGATGTTCAGTACGTCAATGCCCACGGCACGGCCACGCCTGAGGGCGACCCGACCGAGGTGCAAGCCCTGGTACGCTGCTTCGGCGCTCATGCCAGCAGCTTGCAGGTCAGTGCCACCAAGTCCATGCACGGGCATTGGCTGGGCGGCGCTGGCGCCTTGGAGATCCTCATCACCACCTTGGCGCTTGAGCGCAAAGTGCTGCCCCCCACAGCGGGTTTGACCGATACCGATGCGCCGTGCCTGGGCGTGGACCACATCGCAAGCCAGGCGCGTGAGTGTCCGAGCTTGCGCGCGGCGATCTCAAGCTCGTTTGCTTTTGGCGGCAGCAATGCGGTCGTGGTTTTGCAAGCGGCAGACGGCTGAGCGGCATGCGCAACTGTGGTCAAGGGCGGGTGCCGCCCCGCGTGATGTGCTGTACCTCGCAACGACCAGCTTGGCGCGCCTTCTTGACCGTCGCCATGGCAGCGCTGCCTTTGCACGCCTTCGCCTGGGGCAGCTTGCTGCTGACCGACGCGCCGCCGCACGACGACACCGTGGCCTTGGGCCTCACCCACTGGCGTCTTCCCAGCAGCCCGGAATCACACGGCATGCGCAGCCTGTGGTCGCCCGCGCTTGAATACCGCCGTGCCGATGGGGGCTTTGTGTCTACCGAGATGGGCTTGGGCTGGGACCTCTCGCGAAACCCTGAATGGCAATACGGCCCTCGGCTCTGGCCCATCCTGGGGCGGCCTCATCGCGACCCGGTCAGTGGCCAGGCGCCAATGGGCGATCGCTGGCAAAAGCAATGGTTTGCCAACCGCATGCTTGACGACATGGTCTTGCTGCAAAGCGCCTTTTCTTGGGGTTCAGGCCGCAGCCAGACTGGCGTTCAAAGCGAGTTCGGGGCCGCCAGCGGCGTGCCTCTTTGGGGTGGCATGTTGGGCCTTGGCCTGGCCACCACGTTTGGCAACGCAGCCTACCGACATGACGATGCCGGCAGTGCCCATCGCAGTTGGAGCGACGCATCACTCACGCTGGGCTACGAGGTGCGCTGGTCAGGGCATTGGCGTGTGGATGGCCAGGTGCAGCGCGCTCGGATCATGGGCTCGCCTGCATCGGGTCAGGGCATGCAGGGCGCTGCACTGTTGACCTTGTGGCGTGACTGGTGATCGGTTGCCGCATGCCTCGGCAACGCGTCAAACCGCGTACGCAAACTCCATCGGGTGCGCACGATCGATGCGTTTTTGACGCTGCAAATGCCTGACCATCTGGTCAACCTTGTAGCGCGCCAAAGGCCATGGGCCAAAGCCAGACTCGGTGTTGATGTGCCCCACCGCGCCTAGGTTATGAAAGTGCGCGCCCCACGTGTCAGCCCAGTGCGCGGCGCGCGTCAAAGGCATCCACGGGTCGTCCTCGCTGCCGATGAGACTCAAGGGGATGCCCAGCCCATCATGTGGCAGCACGCTCGACACACCAAACTTGAGCGGGTCTGCCGGCGCCACCATCAGCGCTGCCTGGATGCCGCCGTCTGCTACCGCACCTTGCGCGCGTCTGCGTGCCAAGTGGTGCGCCAGCGCCAGGCACCCGAAGCTGTGCGCCACAGCCACCCATTGCGTCTGGGCAGGCGCCTTGGCCAGCGCTTCATCAATGCGCGCTGACCACGCCAGCAAATCAGGGTGATCCCAGCGTTGCTGTTTCACGCGCACCGCACCCCTGTACTGGGTCTGCAGCCAGCTTTGCCAATGGGCATCGCCGCTGTTGTGCAGCCCCGGGATGATCAAGATGCGGATGTCTGTGTTCGTGGTCATGGCGCGCAAAGCCTCACTCAAAGCACAGCGATGGACACCTCGGTGGACTTGACCAAGGCGATCACCTCTTTGCCTGGCACCAAGCCCAACTCTTTGACCGAGCGTGTGGTGATGACGGAGGTGACGATCAGGCCCGAAGGCGTTTCGACATCGATCTCAGAGACCACCGGCCCCTCGATCACCTCTTTGACTTTGCCCCTGAACTGGTTGCGAACGTTGATGGCTGTGATGCCCATGGTGTGCTCCTTGAGTGAGGGTTGAGGTTCAGCGCTTGAGGTAGATCTGGTCAAACACACCGCCATCGGCGAAGTGTGTTTTCTGGGCCTTGGTCCAGCCACCGAAGGTGTTGTCCACCGTGAAGAGGTTCAGCTTTGGGAACTGCTTGGCGTACTTGGCGGCGGCCTTGGGGTCGGTGGGGCGGTAGTAGTACTTGCCGATCAGGTCTTGGCCTTGCTAGGTGTACAGGAAGTCGAGGTAGGCC
>JAVLFO010000295.1:0-4431 GCA_046052805.1 Aquabacterium sp.
AACGCCGGCGAGGTCAGGGTGTTGACGCCAGCCGCCACCAGGCCGTGCGCGTCTGCGCCACTGAGGTATTCCTCGCCCCAGTGCATGGCGATGTAGGCCTGCATCGTGCCCACGCCATCGACCGGCTGGGCCGGCACGATCAGCTTGCCTCGGCGCGAGGCCACCTCGACCAGATCGCCAGCTTGCAAGCCCAAGCGAGCCATGTCGGCCGGGTTCATGTCCACCGAAGGTTCGCTGACGTGGCCAAACAAGCGGCCCAGCGTGCCGGTGCGGCTCATGCCGTGCCATTGGTCGCGCAGGCGGCCAGTGTTCAGGCTGAAAGGGCGCTGTGCGTCTCGCTCGTCTTCCACAGGCTTATAGGGCTGGGCCAGGAAGCGCGCGCGGCCGTTGTCGGTGGGGTAGACGCCATCGGCATACAGGCGTGCCTGGCCGGTGCTGGCGCCTTCAGGGAAGGGCCATTGCTGGGGCCCTTGGGATTCGAGCAGGGCGTAGCTCAGGCCGGTGATGTCGAGGTCGCGACCACGGGTGGACTCGCGGTGTTCGTTCCACACTGCTTCGGGCGTGTCGGCCGAAAACAGTGTGTGGGTGCTCGGCAGGTAGTTGGCGGTGCGCGCAGGCAAACGCGCTTCAAGGCGCTTGCCAAAGTCCGTGAAGATGGCCCAGTCGTGGCGGGCTTGGCCGGAAGGGGCTTGCGCGCCCCGCACGCGGCTAATGCGGCGCTCGCTGTTGGTCACGGTGCCTTCTTTTTCACCCCAGGTGCTGGCGGGCAGCAGCAGGTCGGCAAAGGCGCAGGTGGCCGTGGTGCCAAAGGCCTCTTGCACGACCACGAATTCGGCGCGCTCCAGGGCCTTGCGCACCGTGGCCTGGTCAGGCAGCGACTGAGCGGGGTTGGTGCAGGCAACCCACAGGGCTTTGATCTCGCCCCGGGCGGCTGCCTCGAACATCTCGACGGCCGTTTTGCCTGGCTGGGCCGGTACATCGTGCAAGCCCCACAGCGCGGCCACTTCGGCGCGGTGCTCGGGCTTGCTCAGGTCGCGGTGGGCGCTGAGCAGGTTGGCCATGCCGCCCACCTCGCGTCCACCCATGGCGTTGGGTTGGCCCGTCAATGAAAACGGCCCGGCACCCTCGATGCCGATCTGACCTGTGGCCAGATGCAGGTTGATCAGGGCGGCGTTCTTGTCGGTGCCACTGCTGCTTTGGTTCAGGCCTTGGCAATACAGCGACAGGGTGGGCGTGTGGCCACCAAACCAGCGCGCGGCCTGGATCAGGTCGGCCACCGGAATGCCGCACGTGGCGGCCACGGCCTCGGGCGTGTGTGCTTCAACGATGGCCTGCAGGGCTTCGAAGCCCTGGGTGTGGCGCGCCACATAGGCCATGTCCACCAGACCCTCGCTGAGCATCACGTGCAGCATGCCGTGAAACAGGGCCACATCGGTGCCAGGCTGGATGGGCAAGAAGAGGTCGGCCATGTCGGCCGTTTCGGTGCGACGCGGGTCGGCCACGATCATCTTCATGCCGGGGTTGGCCTTGCGCGCGTCCTCGATCCGGCGGAACAAGATGGGGTGCGCCCAGGCCGTGTTGGCACCGACGATGAACAGCGTTTGCGCGTGCTGGAAGTCGTCGTAGCAAGCCGGTGGCGCGTCGCTGCCCAAGGTGGCTTTGTAGCCGGCCACGGCGCTGCTCATGCACAGGCGCGAGTTGGTGTCGAGGTTGTTGGTGCCGATCAGGCCTTTGACCAGCTTGTTCAGGACGTGGTAGTCCTCAGTCAGCAACTGGCCCGAGCCGTAAAAGCCCACGCTGTCTGGGCCGTGGGTGGTGATGATCTCGGCAAAGCGCTCTGCCGCTTGGCTCAGTGCGCTGTCCCAGGTGGTGACCTCAGGCGCTTGACCGCGCGCCACGCGGCGCATGGGTTGCAGCAGCCGGGTCTGGTCAGCCACCGCTGGGGCAGCCGTGAGGTGCAAGGTGCTGCCCTTGGTGCACAAGCGGCCAAAGTTGGCGGGGTGGTCTTTGTCGCCTTGGATGTTGATGATGCGTCCCTGGCGGGACTCGATCACCACGCCGCAACCGGTGCCGCAGTACGGGCAGGTGCTGCGCGTCTTGACGGTCTCGTCACATTCGGGTGGCTTGCCTGCGGGCAAGGTGTGGGTGTCCGCACTCATGGGCGTATCTCTTGTCGTTGGGCTTCTCAGCGGGTGTCAACAGGTCTTTGCCTGCTGTTGTGTGTGACCAAAGAGCGAGGTGGCCAAGGCCACCGGTGTGCGAGCCGCGCGACCGGCTTCACACCAATTTGCTGTACATGCCGGTGACCCGGTCCATCACCTGCAAGATGTTTTCACTGCTGGCAAAGACTTCGCTGGCGTGCAGGGCGCCATTGCTGGCTTCTTCGGCGCGGGCCAAGGCGTTGTCAAAAAAGATCCATTGTTGCTGGGCCAGTTGCAGCTCTTGCTTGATGGCGGGCGTGGCTTGTGGTGCATTGCTCAGCAGCACCAGGGCCTGCGCAAATTCTTTGCGAGCGATGTCCATCTCACGCATTTGATCTGGCCCTGCGGTGCCCCAAGCCTTGCTCAGGTAGAACTTGGCTGTGCGTTGCGACAGCATGCGCTCCCGGCCCGCGATGTTGACCAGCTTGCCGACCGGCTTGCCCGAGTACTGCTCCAGTTGCACCGTGCCTTGGTGGGCCAGCTTGAGCACCTTGGCGTCCAGGCCCAGCAGAACCGGCGCCGCACTGCGGTCGGGTGCCGCGCCCACCAGGGCCGATTTGTACTGGCTCCACACCGGCTCAAGCGCCACATAAGTGGCTTTGATCTCGGGCGTGGGTGCGTAGGCTTTGAGCTCGATGAACTGGCGGTCAAACCACGCCATCGAATCAAACAAGATTTTTTCGGCGCGTTTGCCTTCGACGCCTTGCCCCAGCGCCAGCCAGGCCTTGGCCATGCGCTGCGACAACATGCGTTGCCGGCCCGCTTTGTTGATGGCCTCGTTGAGGCTCATGATTTGTGCCGACGCGGGCCGGCCCAAGCCCAGTCCCAAGGCCATCAGGGCGCCGTTTTGAAGCAAAGCGCGTCGCTTGCCATTGGCCAAGCCCTGGTGCGCCAATGCGTGTTTGTCGTCGAGCGGTTTCACCATCTTCAAGCCGCCAAAGGTTCAGGTTGCTGCGCATGCGACGCGGTGGCTTGCTTGGTCGGTGGTGAGCCAAACATCAGCCAGTCGCGTTGCGCGTCGATGGCCGAGCCGTCACGGATCAGCTGGAAGTAGGCGCTGCCGTCGGCGGTGTCGCCATACAGGCAGGCGCCCACCAGCTTGTTGCCTTTGATGACCAGTTTTTTGTAGACGCCACCGAACGGGTCTGACAAGACGATGTCTTCGCAGCCTTCGCCCCCCATGAAGTCACCGGCTGAGAACAAATCAATGCCCGTGACCTTGAGCTTGGTGGACACCTGCGAGCCCGTGTAGCGGCCCACGCCCAGCAGCGCCAATTGGTTGGCGCAGACCTTGCCCTGCTCGAACAAAGGCGCGACCAGGCCATAGGCAATGCCACGGTGCGAAGCACATTCGCCCACGGCGTACACGCGTGGGTCGGTGACGGTCTGCAAGGTGTCGTTGACGACGATGCCACGGTTGCAGTGGATGCCGATGCGCTCGGCCAATTCGGTGTTGGGGCGCACGCCAGCGGCCATGACGACCAGGTCAGCGCGGGCTTCGGTACCATCTTTGAACTTGACGGTGTGCACGCGACCATCAGGGCCGGCGACCAGCTCCTGCGTGTGCGTGCCCAAGCGGAACTTCAGCCCGCGCGCCTGCAGTGCCTCTTGCAGCAAACCTGCGGCCACCTCGTCGAGCTGTCGCTCCAGCAGCCAGGGGCCGATGTGCACCACGGTCACGTCCATGCCGCGCTGCATCAAGCCGTTGGCGGCCTCCAGGCCCAGCAGCCCGCCGCCAATCACCACCGCATGCCGATGCGTCCTGGCGGTGTCGATCATGTAGTTGGTATCGGCAATGTCGCGGTAAGCGATGACGCCGGGCAAGTCTTTGCCGGGCACAGGCAGCACAAAGGGGTTCGAGCCTGTGGCCAGCAGCAAGCGGTCGTACTCGGCCGCGGTGCCGTCGTCGGCCACCACCACCCGGCGCGTGCGGTCAACGTGGGCCACCCTCTTGCCCATGTGCAAGGTGATGCCATGCTCGGCATACCAAGCCACGGGGTTGAGGATGATCTCGTCGAGTGTTTGCTCTCCGGCCAACACGGGCGAGAGCAAGATGCGGTTGTAATTCGGGTGTGGCTCGGCGCCAAACACGGTGACCTCGTACAGGTCAGGCGCGACCTTCAGCAGTTCTTCCAGTGTGCGGACACCGGCCATGCCGTTGCCCACCATCACCAGCTTCATCTTGGACATGCAAATGCTCCATCAGCGGGGCGTTTAAATTCTTGTGCGT
>JAVLFO010000296.1:0-2880 GCA_046052805.1 Aquabacterium sp.
CCACCGAGATCTACACTCGACTAGTCGTCGGCAGCGTCAGATGTGTATAAGAGACAGGTGTGGTGCGGCCAAGGACATCAGCATGGCCGGCGTGCTTGGCACCGCCTTGATGTTGGCCGAGTCCTCGCGGGTGGGTCTGCTGATCGACGTGAGCGCCTTGCCCCATCCGCCGGGCCATGGCCATGCAGATGCGCCCGATGCGTTCATGCGCTGGCTGCAAGCCTTCCCCAGTTTTGGCTACCTGCTGAGCGTGGCGGCCGCCGATGTGTCTGCCGTGCAGGGGCGCTTCATGGCCCGAGGCTTGGCCTGTGAGCCCATCGGCGAAGTGCTGGAGGGCAGCGAGGTGTGGGTCCAGCGTGGCGGCACTGCGGAGGCGGCCTTGCTGTGGGACTGGCGGCGCGAGCCCTTCATTGGCGGCCACCTGGCCCAGGAGGCAACATGACGCCAAGCCCGCTGCGCATCGCTTTGTTGATGCACTCGCTGAACCCGCGTGGGGGTGTCGTCCACACCCTGGAGCTGGCCGATGCCCTGGTGTCGCAGGGTCATGCGGTGACGGTGATCGCCGCTGGCCGACCGGGGCAGACGCTGTTCCGCCGCACGTCGGCCACCTTGTCGCTTGCGCCGCTGGGCGACTTGCCCTCCGTGCTGGTGCCCATGGTGGGTGCGCGCATGCAGGCTGTTGCCTCTCACCTGCGTGGGTTGGATCTGAGCGCCTTTGATGTGCTGCATTCGCAAGACAGCATCACGGCCAACGCCCTGGCCGATCTGCAAGCTGAAGGGCGCATCCAAGGCTTCTGGCGCACCGTGCACCACCTGGATGTGTTTGCCGATGCCCAGCTCAGCGCCTGGCAAGCGCGAGGTGTGCACGCAGCCGGGCAGTTGCTGTGCGTGAGCGCGCTGTGGCAGCAGCACTTGGATCGAGACTGGGGGCGTCAAGCCCACCGCGTGGGCAATGGCGTGAACCTGCAGCGCTTTCAGAGCGCGACCAGCGCATCGCAGCGCCAAGCCGACGCGCAGGTATTGGGTCAGCTTGGGTTGGATGATCAAGCCCCGTTCTGGCTGTCTGTGGGCGGTGTGGAAGCACGCAAAAACACCCCGCGCCTGCTCAAGGCCTTCGCGATGCTGATGGACGAGGTGCCGGCGGCGCGCCTGGTCATCGTGGGCGGCGCCAGCCTGCTTGAGCACGCTGAGGCACAGGCCGAGTTCGATGCCATCTGCCATGCGCACGGCCTGGCGCCAGGCCAAGCCCATGCCGATCGTGTTGTGTTGACCGGACCTGTGCCCGACCACGTGCTGCCTGCGCTCTACCGCCGGGCGCATGCACTGGCCATGCCTTCGCTTAAAGAGGGATTTGGCTTGGTGGCCATCGAGGCCATGGCCTGCGGCACGCCCGCCATCGTCTCGCGCATCGCCCCGTTCACTGAGCACTTGCAGCCCCACGAGGCCTTCTGGGTCGACCCGCTGGATGTGCAAGACATTGCCCGCGCCTTGCGAGACACCTTGTGCCCCGAAGCACATGCCTCACGTGCGTTGCGGGCACGCCAAATTGCCGCTCGGTTCGACTGGCAGGCCAGCGCCCACCAGCACCTGAAGCTGTACCGCGCGGGCCTGGACCCCGCGTCATCGCCGCGCTGCGCACTCGCCACACCGGCTGAGGCGCTTGCGCTTGTCCAACCCAACAACCTGACCTTGACCTGCCATGCCTGAAATGCACTTCACCGTTCGCTGGCCCGATGGCTGTGAGCACACTTGCTACTCGCCCTCACTGATCGTCCAAGACTTTTTGGTGCCTGGTCAGCGCTACCCCTTGCCTGACTTCCTGGCGCGCACGAGCCAGGCGCTGACGATCGCCAGCGAGCGCGTGGCGGCCAAGTACGGCTTTGCCTGTTCGCGGGCCATGGACCAGTGGGCCCAGATTGCGCAGCATGCCGAGGCGTTTGCCACGCATGCCGACGCGCAGGTCGAGGTCGTGCGCTTCGACACCTGAGCCTCGCCCACTTCATCGACCCACTTTCCCCTAGAGGTAAACATGTCTTCCATTGCGCCCCAACACCACGACGTTGTCATCGTCGGCGCCGGCCAGGCTGGCCTGTCGCTCAGTCACTACCTGCAGCAACGCGGCATTGACCACCTGCTGCTCGAAAAGCACACACCGACGCACGCCTGGCGCCACCAGCGCTGGGACGCCTTCTGCCTGGTCACGCCCAACTGGCAATGCAAGCTGCCGGGTCACGACTATGTCGGCCCCGAGCCGCATGGCTTCATGAAGAAGGCCGAGATCATTGCTTACCTGGATGCCTTCGTGGCCAAGGTCAATCCGCCTTTGATCACGGGTGTGACCGTGCGCCACGTCAAGCCTCAGGGCGAGGGCTACGCCATTCACACCTCGGCGGGTGACTTCACCGCGCGCCAGTTGGTGGTGTGCTCGGGCGGCTACCACGAGCCTGTGGTGCCTCGCCTGGCTGAGCGCCTGCCCCCGCACATCGTGCAGATTCACTCCGAGCAGTACCGCAACGCGCAGGCATTGCCGGAGGGTGGGGTGCTGGTGGTGGGCTCGGGCCAGTCGGGCGCGCAGATTGCTGAGGACTTGCATCTCGCGGGCAAGCAAGTGCACCTGGCTGTGGGCGATGCCCCGCGTTGCGCGCGCTTTTACCGCGGCCGCGATGTGGTCGACTGGCTGGCCGACATGGGCTACTACGACATGCCGGTGGACAAGCACCCGCTGCGCGAAGGTGTGCGCGATAACACCAACCACTACGTGACCGGCCGCGATGGCGGGCGCGACATCGACCTGCGGGCCTTTGCCAACCAGGGCATGCAGCTCTACGGCCTGCTGCGCGAGCTGGACGACACCGGTGCAGCGGATGCCTCGCCCGCCCT
>JAVLFO010000297.1:0-2398 GCA_046052805.1 Aquabacterium sp.
GCAGGGGTGACACCTCATGCGACACCCAACCGTCGCCGCCATCGGTGGCGTCAAAAATGGGCGTGAGCAGATCGGCAGCGCTTCTGATGTCCTCGGTTGCCAGCTCGAAGAACAGGTCTTCAGCGTCCAGACCAAGCTGGTCTTTCAATGCGATGGCCTCGTCGTAGGCATCGCCAGCCAGTGCGCTTGCAAAGATCGTCGGGTTGGACGTCAAGCCGGTGATGGCCTCGTCGGCGATGTAGCGCGCCAGCGTGCCGCTTTGCAGCAAGGGTCGGCTGATGTGGTCCAGCCACAGGCTTTGCCCAAGCGCGTGAAGCTGGTTGCAGGGCAAGCTCATGGGGACTCCAGTGGGGTGCGCACAACGACGATCGTGAGGCTCAAACCCTTGTAAGGCGCATGAGTTGACCCGTCTGTTCGAAAGCGCACCCGCATGCGCAGCGGCCAACACGGTGCGATGGCGCACAGACCCGCCAAGCCGCCGCGCCTACCTTGAGCCCATGGGTGTTGTACTGACACCGGGACATCGATCAAGGGGCGCGGCGCATGAAAGCCTGGATCGGTGCCACATGCTGCGCCTGCGTCGTCAGTGGATGCGCGGTCACCACGCCATTGCCCCTCGCTGAGCCACTTGCGGCCGTGCCATTTCACTGGTCCAGCCTCGACGGCGCGACCAGCACCGAAGAAGTTCCGTCTCTGTCGCTGTGGTGGCGTCGTTTTGACGACCGCATGTTGTCTGACCTGATCGACCAAGCCATGCGACACAACACCAGCGTCAACACGGCCATGGCCGCCCTGCGTCAAGCCCGGGCACTGCGTGCCGTGGCAAGCGCGGCATTGTGGCCATCGGTCGATGCCTCAGCCTCGGCGCAACGCATGCACCGAGGCAGCGGTGCCGCCACGGCCGGTGGCGAGGGCACCAGCAACGTCTTTCAAGCCGGCTTGGATGCCGCCTGGGAGCTTGACGTCTTCGGTGCCAACCGCAGCGCGGTGACGGCCAGCACTGAGGTGGCCCGCGCCAGTCAAGCCAGTTTGGGCGACATCCAAGTCTCGATCGCTGCCGAAGTGGCGCTGAACTACATCGGCTTGCGCACCCTTCAGACGCGACTGCGCATTGCCCAAGACAACCTCGCCAGTCAACTGGAGACACTGCAGATCACCCAATGGCGCATGCAGGCTGGGCTCGGCACGGCCTTGGACGTGGCGCAGTCGCGCACCTTGGCCGAGCAAACCAGTGCCTTGGTGCCAGCGCTCCAAACCAGTCTGGCCCAAACCAGCCACGCCGTGGCCGTGTTGGTGGGCCAAGCGCCGGGCGCCTTGTCGGAGGTGCTTCGCCCACCCGGGCCAGCGCTGCGCATCTCAGATCTGGCCGCCGTCAGCTTGCCCGCGGCCACCTTGCGCCAAAGAGCCGATGTGCGCGCGGCAGAGCACCAAGTCAAAGCCGCCTTGGCACGCATCGATCAGGCACAAGCGGCGCGCTGGCCGGGCTTTGTCATCAGTGGCTCCTTGTGCTTGAGTGCCTTGACCCTTGGCGCCATGACACACGGTGCGGCGGTGGTGAACACCCTGGTCGGCAGTGTCAACGTACCGCTGTTCGACGGTGGTGGTCTGCGCGCGCAAGTCGAGGTTCAAACAGCCGCCTACGAGCAAGCCCGAATCGCCTACCAAGCCACCGTGCTGACGGCTTTGAAAGACGTTGAAGACGCCATCGTCGCCATGCAAGGCGACCACCTGAAGCTGTCTCACCTGATGCTGGCCAGTGAGGCCGCGAGCGGCGCGGCCCAGCTGGCCATGCAGCGCTACCGCAGCGGGCTGATCGACTTTTCGGTGGTGCTCGAAACCCAGCGTACGCAGCTGGGCACGATGGACAACGTGGCCATGGCACGTGCCGATGCGGCCAGCGACCAGGTGCGTCTGTACAAGGCCTTGGGCGGTGGCTGGGCGACCATCGAGGGCCAGGCCACGCCATGACAGAGCCCCCAGCACCCAATGTGAGTGCCTTGCTCGATGAGCCCCAAGCCATCGCTTGGTACCGCCGCAAGTCAAGCTGGGCTGCCGGGGCCGTCTTGGTGCTGGTGGTTGCCGGTCTGTGGTGGTGGCTTGCCAACCGCAACGCACATGCCCAACCGACCTACACCACGCAAGCGGCCGTGCGCGGCAACCTGACGCTGCTGGTCACGGCCAATGGCACGATCCAGCCTACACGCGCCATCAACATTGGCAGTGAGTTGTCGGGTACCGTGCTGGCCGTGCATGTCGACGTGAACGACCACGTTAAGAAAGGCCAGGTCATGGTCGAGTTGGACACCGCCAAGCTGCGCGACCAAATCCTGCGCTCGCAGGCCACATTGGCCGCCGCAAGCGCCAAGGTGGCGCAAACACGCGCCACGGTGTTGGAGGC
>JAVLFO010000298.1:0-6770 GCA_046052805.1 Aquabacterium sp.
GGGCCGGCGGCACCTGGATGTGGGCAACCTGCTCGTCGGGCACAAAAAAACTCAAGCGACCCTGCATGGTGCGACCGTTGGTGCCGATGACGTCGCAGGGCTCGCTGGCATGCTGCTCTTGGGGCGCGGGATAGCAGGCAAACGGCGGCGTGGGCCAAAGGAAGGCACCGCCGCCTGGCGTGTGGATCGGGTCGGACATGTCGCTCCTTGCGTGCGGCGTGCACAAACACCCGCAGATGGTGGCGATGCTAGGCAAACCCATGCCGTGCAATGCCTGCAAAAAGAGGAAGAATCCACCCCATTGCGCATTGACAAACCAGGCTGCGTCAACGCGATACTGCATGCGGCAAAAAATATTCACCCTGGGTGAAAGATTTGGCCAGCGACGTCGACCAAACCTGTGTGTGTGGACATGACCGCGCCAACCCAACCCACTTTTTGCAAGGATTCGACATGAAAACCAACCCACTGCTGTCTTCCGCCCTGGCTTCTGTTTTGGCCCTGGGCCTCGTGCACAGCGCCTCGGCGCACGACGAGATGGTCAAAAAAGACAAAGAAAAATGCTTCGGCATCGCCAAGGCCGGTGAAAACAGCTGCGCCAACCTCTCGGGTACGCACTCGTGCGCCGGCGAAGCCAAAGAAGACAAATCGCCAGCCGAGTGGAAGCTGGTGGCCAAAGGCACCTGCGCCAAGCTGGGTGGGCTGGACGCCGAACAAGCCAAAGCCGCCTTGGCCAAGGCCAGCAAGGGCTGACATGGCCACTGCGCTGTCGCACCAAGCCTCGACGTGGGTGGGCGTTGGGCTGCGCCCGGCTCACGCGGCGGGCTTGCGCGCAGCGGCCTCGGATGTGGGCTTTGTGCAGGTCCACTCTGAGAACTTTTTTGCCGATGGCGGCGCCAACCTGAGCGAGCTGCTCGATTGGCGTGCACGCACCGACGTGAGCCTGCATGGCGTGGGCCTCTCGCTGGGCTCGGCCTGCGGCATCGACGAGGCGCACTTGGCTGAGCTGGCTCGCTTGGTTGAGCGCGTCGATCCGGTCCGCGTGTCAGACCACGCCTGCTTTGCGCGAGGCCATGTGCCTGGCGATGCCCCGGGCCAGCCAACAGCCACCGTGCATGCAGCCGACCTGCTGCCCCTGGCTTTCACCGACGAGGCGCTGGGCATCACGGTGGCCAACGTGCAGCAAGTGCAAGAGCGCTTGCAGCGTCCCATCCTGGTCGAAAACCTGTCCAGCTACCTGGTGCACACCGGCAACACCTGGTCTGAGGCTGATTTTTTGGTCGCCCTGTGCCAGCGCAGTGGCTGCCAGTTGCTGCTCGACCTCAACAACCTGCTGGTCAATGGCATCAACCAGGTTCGGCGTCAAGATTGGCAAACGGGCCGCCCCGCCACGCCCGACGCCCAGGCCTTGCAACTGGCCCAGGCCGCGGCCCTCGACCTGGTGTGGGCACTGCCCCCCGGCCTGGTGGGCGAAATCCATTTGGCCGGCTTTCGATGGCCCGACGCGCCTGACAAGCTGGTGATCGATGACCACAGCCAGCGCATGAGCGCACCGGCCTGGGAGCTGTTCGAGCAAACCTTGGCGCACCTGGGGCCCGTGCCCACCGTGATCGAGTGGGACACCGACCTGCCGCCTGTGGCCGTGTTGCTGGACGAGGCACGGCTGGCCACCCAGGCGCTGGCCCCCCACGTGGCTCAGGACGACGACGCGTGGGACCTGTGAGCCCCGAAGCCCGCCGCCAAAGCGCCTTGCTGGCCGCCTTGCGCGCGCCCTGCCCTGCGCCTGGGCCGCTGGACGAAGCACACCCTGCCGTGGCACATCTGTTGGCTGCGGGCATGCACCCGGAATCACAGGGGCTGCGGGCCTACCAGCTCAATGCCCAGGCACATGCCACCCAGGTGTTGCGCTCAAGCTACCCCACGGTGCTGACCATGTTGGGCGACGAGGCCGTGTCCCACTTGGCCCACAGCCTGTGGCACAGCCACCCGCCTCACCAAGGCGATCTGGGCTTGTGGGGGCGCGCCCTGCCTGCGCTTTTGCAACAAGCGCCTGAGCTGCAAGCCTGGCCGTGGCTGGCCGACGTGGCGCGCATCGACTGGTTGCGCCATGTGTGCAGCCGCGCAGCCGATGTCACGTTCGACGCCGACAGCCTTCAACGTTTGGGTGACACCGACCCGGCGCAACTGCGCCTGCACGCACGCCCAGGCACGGCCTGCTTGACGTCGCGCTGGCCGGTGGCCGAGCTTTGGCTGGCGCACCAACTGCCTGACGAACAGGAGCGTGACGACACGGTGGCAAGGTTGGCGGCGCAGGTCCATGCCACGCTTGAGACGCCCCAGCACCACGCCCTGGTCTGGCGATCAGGCTGGCTGCCGCAGGTCTGTGTGTTGCCCGAGCCCAGCGCCCAATGGATGCGGCCTTGGCTGAGCCTCGAGGCGGGCGCACCAGCCAGCACCGTGGCCGATGGCCTGGCCGCCGCCGACCCCAGTTTTGATGTGGGCGACTGGCTGGCCACGGCCTTGCGCGAAGGCTGGCTGTGGCGCGTTGAAGTGATTTAGGTGCCCTGAGGCCGAGCCTTAAAAATCGTTGGGCTTGAACTCGAGCTCGATGAGGGGTGGCACGCGGCCGCTCTCGTTGGCCGGCAGCACCTCGGTGCGGTCCACGGCGCGCAGCACGGCCTCGTCCCACGAACTCAGCCCTGAGGACTTGAGCAAGCGGCGCGAGATGATGCGCCCATCGGCAGCGCAGCGAACCTCAACCAGTGCGGTGGGGTTGCCACTCACGGTCTCTGCAAAGACGATGTTGGGCTTGATGCGCGCCTTGATTCGCCCGCCGTAGGCCGCTGTGGGGCCACCGCTTTGCGCCGAGCTGCCCATCGTGCCCAGATCACCCATCATGCGCGCGAGATTGGCCTTGCGCTGCGCTTCGCGCTCAGCGCTGGCCTGTGCACTGTTGTCCACCGCAGGCTTGTCGGTGGGCTTGGCTTTGGGCTGTGGCTCGGCCTTGGCGGGCGGCTTTTCTGGGCGCTCGGCCTTGTCCACCTTCGGCGGCTTGTCGGCCTTTTTCGAGGGCTTGGGCGGCGTGCTCTCAAAGACCTCCAAGGGCTCCTTGTGCTTTTGCTTTTTGCGTTCGGCTTTGCTCAGCTTGGCCACGACCACATCGGGCACGGGCTCGGGCAGCGGTTCCTGAACCTTGACCGGTTCAGGCGGTGCGGGTGGCGGCGGCGCAGGTTCGGGTTCAGGCGCGGGCGTGGGTGCAGGAGTGGGAGCGGGCTCAGGCACAACAGCCGGGGCCGCCGCCGTGGGCACTTCGGCCCAGACCTCAGCCTCAACCGGCTCAGGGTTGCTCATCTTCCATTGCACCCCCAGCGCCAGCGCCGCCACCAACAGCAGGTGAGCGCCCAAGGCCATGGCCAGGCCCGAGCCCCAGCCGTCGGCGCTGCGGGGGCGCAAGGTGTCAGCAGGTGCAGCAGAAGCCGATGCGCTCACGCCTCAGCCTCCCGAGGTGCGCACCGACAGGCCCACGCGGGCCACACCGGCCTTTTGCAGCACGCCCATGATGTTGACGACCTCGTCGTAACGCACATCCTTTTTGGCCGTGATGATCACCGGCACGGCACTCGGCCCGCCCGCAGCCTCACCCTGGATGGCCTTGATGCGCTCGGCCAGGTCGGCCACAGCCAAGGTGTCGGCGTCTTTGCGATCGATGCGCAGCTGCACCCGGGCGCCGTCTTGCACCACCACCTCGATGACCTTCTCGGGCGTTTGCTTGGCCTTGCCCATGCTGGGCAAGTCGACCACGCCGGTGGGCAACAGCGGCGCGCTCACCATGAAGATGATCAGCAGCACCAACATCACGTCGATGAAGGGCACCATGTTGATCTCGTTGCGGGTGCGCCTGCGGCGTCCGCCCGAGCGGGCATTGAGCTCAGCCACGGTCAGCGCCCCTGCACCGGACGTGCCGCATCGGGGCTGGCCGCAGCCGCGCCCGCCGGCACCGCGTTGCGCGCCAAGATGTTCGAGAACTCTTCGACGAAGGTGTCCATCTGGGTGGCGATGCGGTCGATGTCACGCGCAAAACGGTTGTAGGCCAGCACCGCAGGGATGGCCGCAAACAGGCCAATGGCCGTGGCCACGAGGGCTTCGGCAATGCCTGGGGCCACGGTGGCCAGCGTCACTTGCTGCATGTTCGCCAGGCCAGTGAAGGCGTGCATGATGCCCCACACGGTGCCAAACAGACCGATGTATGGCGACACCGATCCCACCGATCCCAAGAAGTCGAGGCGCGACTCGATCACGTCCATTTCACGCTGGTAGCTGGCGCGCATGGCGCGGCGAGCAGCGTCCAGCAAAGTCTGCACATCGGCCACACGGCGCTCGCGCAGCTTCAAAAACTCGCGCATGCCGGCAGCAAAAATCCGCTCTTGAGGCGATGGCGGGCCATTGCCTCGCGACGCGTCCTGGTAGAGCTCCTGCAAGGTGCGGCCAGCCCAGAACTCGCGGTCGAACTCGTCGTTGTCGGCGCGCACGCGCTTGAGGCCAATCAGCTTGCCGAAAATCACCGTCCAGCTGGCCAGCGACACAGCCAGCAGCAAGGCCATCACGAGCTGCACCACCAGACTGGCATGCAGCACCAGGGTGAGGATGGACAAGTCTTGGTTCATAGGGGGCAGGCTCCTCAAGCAGGGATCGGTGTGGGCAGGATAGCCAAAATTCGGGCGGGGATGCGGCCAGGGCGAAAGTCGCCACGGGCGGTGTCACCACCCGAACCAGCAGCCACAGGCTGCACCCAGCCAATGCGGATGCGGCCCTGCGTCAACAGGTCATCGCCACGCCACACCGACTGGTCAAACGCGACACTGGCGCGCCCCAGCTCTGCCACGGTCACGGTCACGCTCAAGCGGTCGTCCAGACGGGCTGGGCGCAGGTAGCGCAGCTGGGTCTCGGCGACCACGAACATGCCTTCGCCCGACTGGCGCATGGCTTCTTGCTCAAAGCCCAGGCTCGACAACCACTCGGTGCGCGCACGCTCCATGAACTTGAGGTAGTTGCCGTAGAAGACGATGCCGCCGGCGTCGGTGTCTTCCCAATAGACGCGGACGGGGTGCGTGAAGTGAACCAAAGGGCTGGGCGCGGTCATCTGCCCGATTATCCGACCAGTGGCGGCGCCTGGCGTCACCACTGCGCGCAAACTAAAGCAAATCCACCGACTGCACCGCGTGCAAGTTGACCTGCGCCAGCCCGTCTCGCTCCCGCCCTTTGAGCCACCATACGGCCCCTTTTTTGATGGACCAGGGCAGGTCTTGCCCCGTCATCAAACGGGCAGCCAGCAAGCCAAGTGTCGGTTGATGCCCCACGATCACCACCGTGCCCGGGCCATCGGGCCAACGCACAGCGGCCAGCAGGTCATCGACCGTGGCCTGTGGGTGAATGCTGGGCACCACCTTGTAGCTGCGGCCCATCGCCTTGGCCGTTTGCTGGGTGCGCACTGCCGGGCTGACCAGCACGCGCGCCGCCTGCGGCAAACGCTGATCGAGCCAATCGCCCATGCGCTCGGCCTGACGTTCACCCTTGGGTGTCAGGGCGCGCGCCAAGTCTTGCTCAAAAGTGGGCACCACATCGTCGCCAGGGCCAGCCACCCAGTCATGGGCCTGGGCGTGACGCCAAAGAATCAAGTCCATCTGCAAGCTCCTTGGGTTGGCCGCCAGGGCACATGTGAAAGGATGGTGCTCAGGGCGCGCGGTGCAAGTTCATCAAAGCCTGCTGCGCGCTGCGGCCATTGGGCTCGAGGGCTCGCTCGTAACGGCCATCGCTGAGCTGACGCCACGCATCACGCCCATCCAGAAGATACGGGACCAGGCATTCGTCGATCACGCGTTGGCGCAACACCGGGTCGCGCACAGGCCAGGCGGCCTCGATGCGACGCGTCATGTTGCGGTTCATCCAGTCGGCGCTCGAGAGGTACAGCGCCTCTTCAAAATCGTTCTCGCCCCAACGGAAGTACAGCACGCGGGTGTGTTCGAGCATGCGCCCAACCACCGAACGCACGCGGATGTTGTCGGTATACCCTGCCACGCCCGGCGGCAAAATGCAGGCACCGCGCACGATCAGGTCAATGCTGGCACCGGCCTGCCCCGCCTCGATCAGCGCGTGGATCAGAGGCTCGTCGGTCAGCGAATTGAGCTTGAGCACGATGCGCGCTGGCTTGCCGGCTTGCGCCGATTCGGCCACCCGCCCGATCAAGCGGATCAGCTGCTTTTGCATGGCAAAGGGCGCCAACTGCAGCTGCTTGGGCGACTTGAGCTGCGTCAGGCTGGACAGCTGCTGGAACACCATGTCGACATCGGCTGTGAGCTCGGTGTTGCTGGTCAACATGCCCACGTCGGTGTAGAGCGTGGCCGTCTTGGGGTTGTAGTTGCCCGTGGACAAGTGCGCGTAACGGCGCAAGCGGCTGCCCTCGCGGCGCGTCACCAGCATCATCTTGGCGTGCGTTTTCAGGCCCACGATGCCGTAGACCACCTGTGCCCCCAGGGCCTCCAGGCGCTCAGCCCAGTTGATGTTGGCCTCTTCGTCAAAGCGCGCCTTGAGCTCGACCACCGCCAGCACCTCTTTGCCACGGCGCACGGCCTCGAGCAGCAGCTCCATCAGCACCGACTGGCTGCCGGTGCGGTAGATGGTTTGCTTGATGGCCAGCACGTCCGGGTCGTAGACGGCTTCGCGCAAAAAGCCCACCACCGCGTCGAACGACTCGAAGGGGTGGTGCAGCAAGC
>JAVLFO010000299.1:0-3936 GCA_046052805.1 Aquabacterium sp.
TAGCAGCTTGGCCGCTCCACGCCTCGTAAACGGCCATCAGCGCCAGCGCCACGGCAGACGGAACCAGCAGCAGCACTGGTCGAAGCGGCCACCGGGTGCGACGCAACAAGGTTGCAGCCCCCACGCCCAAAAAGAACAAGGCGATCAACGGGGAGAACACGAAGTCCCAGGGAAACGCCCCCAAAGGCGCGACCTGTTGCACGGCCATGCCAATGGCCAAGACGCTCGCCACAACCCATGCAGCCGTGCGACTGGCGATGGCCAACGCCGCCAAGGCATAGAAATACACCTCGTATTGCAGACTCCAGGCCACCCACAGCACAGGCGAGGTCAGGTCCTGAGGGTTGTGGCTGTCGCGCGGCCACAGCGTGAGGCACTCGATCAAGCGCAACGCGTCATGCGGCACCTTGGCACTGAGCGCTGGCGAGGCCAGCGCCCCTGCATATGCAAACGTGAAGACGATCAGATAGGTGGGGTAGATGCGCACGATGCGTTTGCGCAGATAGGGCCAGACGCGACGGGGCTGGCCCACATCACGTGTGTGGGCCAAGGCGATGACAAAGCCACTGAGTACAAAGAAAAATGGCACACCGACGTCTCCCGCACGGAAGATGTGAGCCAACCATTTCGCGGCGTCGCCAAAATACTTGTCCTGGGCCAAGGCGTGGCTCAGATGAAAGGCCACGATCAGCATTGCCGCCACAGCCCGACCGGCATGAATCGATGAATACATACACTCCCTTTTTTGTGGTCTGAACTTCGCCAGACTTGTCGCTGAACGAGCAGCGTTGATCAGGCAATGATCACATGTGACGTATGTCACGTCAGCCCCTCGTTCAGGCCATCTGCCCCCGGAAAACCCGCATGTCATGAGCGACGCCGCGATCACACGACACCTCGACCACCTGCGCACGCAGCGCCGCCTGGCAGAGCGCACCTTGGCCGCGTACAGCGACGCCCTGGCGCGCCTGCAGGCGGCGGCCGACAAAGACGGCGTGGCGTTGAGCGCGCTGCGGCCTCACCACGTGCGTGGCTGGGTGGCCCGCCTGCATGCCCAAGGCGTGGGCCCGCACAGCCTGGCCGTCACGCTGGCGGCCTGGCGAGGTTTGTTCAAGTGGATGGTGCGCGAGGGGCTGATGGACGCCAACCCGGCCGATGGGCTCAAGCCACCCAAGGCACCCAAGCCCTTGCCCAAGGCGCTGTCGGTGGACCATGCGGTGGCGCTGGCCAGTGCCGACGGGCACACCCCTGTGCCTGCCGCGTCGGTGGCAGCGCAGACGCGGCAAGACCGGGAAGCACCCTGGCTGCAGTCGCGCGACCACGCCATGATCGAGTTGCTCTACAGCAGCGGCCTGCGCAGCGCCGAGCTGCTGGGCCTGGATGTGGCCAGCAGCACCGAGGCTTTTGGTTGGATCGATGTGCCCGGGGGCGAGGCCCACGTGCTGGGCAAGGGGCACAAGCGCCGCACCGTGCCCGTGGGCGCAGCGGCCTTGCGCGCTTTGAGGCATTGGCTGGATGTGCGCGCCAGCCTGGTGACGCCGCAAACGCCGGCCTTGTTCATCAGCCGGCTGGGCACGCGCCTGACGCCCATGCAGTTGCGCAACCGTCTCAAAACCCTGGCGCAAGACGCCGGCTTGCCGCAGCACGTGCACCCGCACATGTTGCGGCACAGCTTCGCCAGCCACTTGCTGCAGTCCAGCGGCGATTTACGGGCTGTGCAAGAGATGCTGGGGCACGCCAACATCAGCACCACCCAGGTCTACACCAAGCTGGACTTCCAGCACCTGGCCAAGGCCTACGACGCCGCCCACCCCAGGGCCAAACGCAAACCGGGCTGAGCCGCCTTAAAACGTGTCGGCTTGCGCCAGCATCACGGCTTGCGCGTCTTTGGGGGCCAGCGCGGGCGTGAGGCCATCGAGCGGCCACTCGATGCCGATGGCCGGGTCGTTCCAGGCGATGCTGCGCTCGTGGTCGCGGGCGTAGGTGTCGGTGGTCTTGTACAAAAAGTGGCTGTCGTCTTCCAGGGCCAAAAAGCCGTGGGCAAAGCCCTCAGGCACCCAGAACTGGCGCTTGTTGTCAGCGCTGAGCAGCACGCCCGCCCATTGGCCAAACGTGGGTGAGCCCTTGCGGATGTCGACCGCCACATCGAACACCGCGCCCTTGACCACGCGCACCAGCTTGCCTTGCGCACGCGGGGCGGTTTGATAGTGCATGCCGCGCAGCACGCCGCGTTGGCTGCACGAGTGGTTGTCTTGCACAAAAGGGCGCGGGGCGGGCAAGCCCAGCTGGGCCAGCTCGGCGTGAAAGCGCGCCTCGTTGAAGCTTTCCATGAACCAGCCACGGTCGTCACCGAACACGGCGGGCTCGATGATCACCAGGTCAGGGATGGCGGTCTGGATGAGTTTCATGGCGGGTCAGTAAATGGTGTCGTGCAGGACCTTGATCAGGTACTGGCCATAGCCGTTCTTGAGCATGGGCTGGGCCAGCTTTTGCAGCTGCTCGGCGTTGATCCAGCCCGAGCGGTAGGCGATCTCTTCCAGGCAGGCCACTTTGAGGCCCTGGCGCTTTTCCAGCGTGGCAATGAACTGGCCGGCTTCGAGCAGGCTGTCGTGGGTGCCGGTGTCCAGCCAGGCGTAGCCACGGCCCATGATTTCGACATTGAGCTGACCTTGCGCAAGGTAGTGAGCATTCACATCGGTGATCTCCAGCTCGCCACGGGGGCTGGGCTGGATGCCGGCGGCGATGTCGCACACCTGGTTGTCGTAGAAGTACAGGCCGGTGACGGCGTAGTTGCTCTTGGGCGCTTTGGGCTTTTCTTCGATGCTCAAGGCGCGTTGCTCGGCATCGAAGGCCACGACGCCGTAGCGCTCAGGATCGGTCACGTGGTAGGCGAACACGCTGGCGCCATCGGTGCGGGCCGTGGCGTTGTTGAGCAAGCCTTGCAGGGCGTGGCCGTAGTAAATGTTGTCGCCCAACACCAGGGCGCTGGGCGAGTTGCCCACAAAGTCTTTGCCCAAAATGAAGGCCTGCGCCAGGCCATCGGGGCTGGGCTGCACGCAGTAGCTCAAGGAAATGCCCCACTGGCTGCCATCACCCAGCAGCGATTGGAAGCGTGGCGTGTCTTGCGGCGTGCTGATGATCAGGATGTCGCGGATGCCGGCCAGCAACAAGGTGCTGAGCGGGTAGTAAATCATGGGCTTGTCGTACACCGGCAGCAACTGCTTGCTGATGGCCAGCGTGGCGGGGTGCAAACGGGTGCCCGAGCCCCCCGCCAAGATGATGCCCTTGCGGGCGGGTGTGGTGCTGCTCATGCGGTTCAGGCTCCCAAGATTTCAGTGAGCATGCGCTCGGCCCCCACTTGCCAATGCGGCAGGGTCAAGCCAAACGCGTGCTGGATTTTGGTGGTGTTCAGGCGCGAGTTCAGCGGGCGCGCGGCCGGCGTCGGGTAAGCGCTGGTGGGGATGGCCTCGACGGCCTCGGGCGCCACTTTGATGGGCTGGCCGTTGACACCACCGCTTGTGCCACCATGTTGACGCGCCCATTCAATGACGAAGCGCGCGTAGTCAAACCACGTGGTCTCACCTGAAGCCACCAGGTGGTACAGGCCCAGCAAGTCGGGGCGCTGGGCCACGGCGCGGATGGCGTGCGCGGTGACGTCGGCCAGCAGGTCGGCCCCGGTGGGCGCGCCGACCTGGTCGTTGATGACCTTGAGCTGCTCGCGCTCGGTGGCCAGGCGCAGCATGGTCTTGGCGAAATTGCCGCCGCGTGCCGCATACACCCAGCTGGTGCGCAAGATCAGGTGGCGGCAGCCGCTGGCCTGGATGAGCTGCTCGCCCTCCAGCTTGGTGCGGCCATACACGCTCAAGGGGGCGGTGGCGGCGGCCTCGTCTCGGGCATCGGTGCCGCTGCCGTCGAACACGTAGTCGGTGCTGTAGT
>JAVLFO010000300.1:0-1528 GCA_046052805.1 Aquabacterium sp.
GGCGTTGCGCGGGTTTGTCCATGTTCATGCCCTCACAGGGCCAGGCGCAACTCGGCCATCAGGGTGCGGTGCGGGTACTGGTGGACGTTCCAGTAATGGGAGTTGTGGAGGTTGTCGATGCCTACCGCAGCCGACCATTGTTTGTTGACCTTGTAGAGCGCCCGCACATCGACCGTGAAGTACTTGCTGGCCGCCGTGTAGGCCTGGCCATTGATGTCGGCGTTGTTGAGGCTGCTGAACTGCTTGCCGCTGTAGCGCGCGCCCAGTGAGGTGCTGAGCTTGTCATCCCAGTGGTAGTTGACCAAGGCGGTGGCGCGCCACATGGGCACGCGCGGCTGGCGCTTGCCGATCGTGTCGCCTGGGGTGCTCACGTAGCCGCTGTTGTCTTTGATGCGGGAGTCGGCGTAGGTCACGCTGCCCGAGAAGTCCAGGCCAGACGTGATCACGTCGTCACCCACGTAGTACAGCTCAAGGCCTTGGGTGGCCACGCGCTGGATGTTGCTCACGCGGGTGACGTTGCCCAGTGTGGCATCCGCCGTGGTCTGCGAATACAGCGCATCGCGCGTGTCCTCGGTGAAGGCGGTCAGGCGCACGGTGCCATTGCCCACGACTTGCTCGGCCGACAGCTCGGTCGTCCACGAACGCTCGGGGCGCAGCGTGGGGTCGTTCACAAACTGCGAGCTGGCGGTGGTGGTCGAGCCATACAACTCTTGCACCGTGGGCATGCGCACCGCTTTGCCCACCGAGGCCTTGACCACGAGGTCGGGCTGCACGCGGTATGACAGCGCCGCCTTGGGCGAGATGTGTTGCTCATTGCGCTCGTCATAGGGTTTGGACAGCGCGCTGGTGTAGGTGTAGCCGCTGGCCGTCCAGTCTTCCAGGCGCGCACC
This sequence comes from Aquabacterium sp., assembly GCA_046052805.1. Classification (GTDB taxonomy): domain Bacteria; phylum Pseudomonadota; class Gammaproteobacteria; order Burkholderiales; family Burkholderiaceae_C; genus Aquabacterium. The sequence goes on from JAVLFO010000300.1 coordinate 891, forward strand.
CAGCACGGCCTTCCAGTCGGGCGCAAAGCCCCAGGCATCTTGCGCGTAGACGCTGTGCATCTCGCTGCGCCCGCCCACCAAGCTGGTTTGGGCGCCGGGCGTGGCGGTCTCCCAAGTCAAGGCCGCGATAGGGCTGCTCTGGATGCGCAGCTTGTAGCTGTCATGTTGGTAGCCAAAGTCGACGATGTGCGGGCCGGCCTTGCCATCAGGGCGCCAGGTGCCTTTGATGGCCTGGTTGTTCCAGCCGGTGCCGCCCTGGTCGGTGAGGGTGCCGTTGCCCGTTTGGCTCAAGGCCGTGGACGAGTTCGTGCCCGACTTGCGGCTGTCGTCTTGCTGGTCAATGAACCAGCTGCTGGCCACTTCCCAGTCCCAAATGCCCTGGGTGTTTGACTTGAGTGAGAGCCCATGCATCACCTGGATCAAGGTGTCGCGGCCCATCGTGAAGTCGCTGCCACCCACGGTGAACTTGTAGGCGCCATTGTTCGCCGCGCCAGCGTAGAAGGGCGTGCCCGTGGCGGCATTGCTCAGGTAGCTTTGTGGCGTGCTGTCTGTGCTGTTGGCCCAGTAGCCCAGCGTGTAGCTGGCGCGCAGCGTGCCTGAGACGTCGTAGGCCAGCTTGACCTTGGCGTGGTCTTGCA
>JAVLFO010000301.1:0-3330 GCA_046052805.1 Aquabacterium sp.
GCGTGGGCCTGGTCCCCGACTACGTGGTGCAAGACCTGGTGACCTCCGGCGAGGTGCTCACGGCGCTGGACGACTGGACGCTCAGCATCTTCGGCACCCAGATGTACATGCTCTACATGCCCAACCGCCACCACACACGGGCGGCGTCGGCCTTCATCGAGTTCATGTTGGCGCGGGCGCGTGGCGACCAGCTGCTTGCGGCGGGCGCAGGCAATTGAGCGCTCAAGCCAAGGTGCGCAGCAACCAGTCGTTGAGGTCTTGGATTTCAGGCAGACACAGGCTGTGCGCCATCGGGTAGCTGTGCCATTGCACGCTGTAGCCGAGCGATTGCAGGTGTTCGCGCGCGGCTTCCCCGCGCTGAGGCAGCACCACATCGTCATGCTGGCCATGGGCCATGAAGATGGGCGTGTGGGCGTTGGCCTCGCTGCGCTCGCCTGCCGTGGTCGGCAGCAGTGGCAGGTAGCCTGACAGTGCCACGATGCCCGCCAGTGTCTGCGGGTAGCGCAGACCGGCCATCAAGGCCATGGCGCAGCCTTGCGAGAAGCCCATCACCACGATGCGCTCGGGCGCGATGCCACGCGCCACTTCGCGGTCGAGCAGGGCTGTGATTTGCAGGTGCGCGGCGCGCAAGCTGGGCTCGTCTTCCACGCGCCCGGTGGGCGTCGGAATGATGTCGTACCACGCGCGCATCTCATAGCCGCCATTGATGCTCACCGGGCGCACGGGCGCGTTGGGCAGCACAAAGCGCACCGGGCCAATGGCACCCAGGTCCAGCTCATGGCACACCGGCACGAAGTCGTTGCCATCGGCGCCCAGGCCATGGAGGATCAGGATGCTGGCCGTGGGCTGAGGGGCGCTTTCGAGTTCGATGCAGTCGAGCAAGGGCATGGAGGGCTTTCGGTGGCTTCGGTGATGGTGGGTGTGGGCGGGCCTGGGGTCAATCCCCAGCGCATCTATGCTTCAGGCCAGCCACTCAATGCCCGGCAGCTTGGCACACTCGGCCTGGATGATCTGGGCCATGTCCTGCATGTAAGGCTGTTGGGCCAGGGGCTTGGGGCAAATGGCGTGCAGCTCGCTCCACAGGCCCTTGGCGCCAATGGGCACGGCCTTCACGTAGTCGTGCTCGAGGTAGCTTTGCAGGCCCCAGCTGGGCAGGGCGGCCACGCCACGGCGGCTGGCCACCAACTGCACGATGGCCACGGTCAGCTCGGCCGTGCGCCGTGGCAGCTCCACCTTGGCGGGCTTGAGCACCTCGCGGATCAGGTCCATGCGGTCTTCGGGTACCGGGTAGGTGATCAAGGTTTCGTCGACCAGGTCTTTGGCGGTGACAAAGCGCTTGTGGCGCAGCGGGTGGTCGTTGCCCACCACCAGCAGCATCTCGAACTTGAAAAGCGGTGACACCGACCAAGGCCGCAGGGCTTTGGGACGCGAGCCGATCACCAGGTCGGCCTTGCCCTCTTTCAGCAAGCTCAGCGGCTCGGCATGGAAGCCCGCCACCAAGTCAACCTCGACCTCGGGCCAGCGTTGGCGGAAGGTGTGCATCACGGGCATCAGCCAGTCGAAGCAGGTGTGGCATTCGAGCGCAATGCGCAACTCGCCACGCGTCTGGCCGGTCATGCGTTGCAGGTCGCGCTCGGCCGCGCCCACCTCGGCCAATACGGTGCGGGCCAAGGCCAGCAAGCGCTCGCCCGCTGGCGTGAAGCGCAGGCCTTGACGCGTGCGTTCGAACAGGCTCAGGCCGTGGTGGTCTTCGAGCAGGCGGATTTGGTGCGACAGGGCTGACTGGCTCAGGTGCACGCGCTCGGCGGCGGTGGCCAGCTTGCCGGCGTCGGCAATGGCCACGAGCGATCGGAGGTGTCTGATTTCAAGCATGAGCAATTTTGTCTCAAATGCGATCAACTTGAAAACCATTCATGCGGTTGAGCTACGGTGCGGCCATGCCCTACAGTGCCACCCCATGCAAGACACACCGCCATTGAACTACCTTGACTTTGAGCACAGCGAAGACGCCGATGGCGTGACCACCTTCGAGGCCATGGCTTCGGTCGTGGGCCCGGCACAGGTGGCGGCGGTGCACGCCGAAGTGGCCCAGGTGCTGTCGTGGGCGCACCGCCATTTTGGTGACAGCCGGGGTCCGGTCGACGAGGGCTTTGACTGGGACCACGACCTGCAAGGCCAGGCCGAGTACGCCGCCGTGGAGTTACTGCACTTTGACCAAGCCACGGGCCGCATCAGCGCCCAGCTGCAAGCGCCGGGTGTGCCGCGCCACAGCGTCACCTTGGCCATCAGTGCCTCTTCGGCGTTTGCCGATGCCTTTCGCCAGGCCTTCGCGCTGGGCTGATGCGCCTCCTTACAATGGCGCCCCGCCTGAGAGCCTTTGCTGTGCCTGCCCATGAACATCACCGTCCTTGACGAACTGCGCGCTTACATCGACCCCCTGACCCCCGATGAGCACGACGCGCTGGAGCGCAGCATCCTGGCCGAGGGCTGCCGCGATGCCTTGGTGTTGTGGGGCGATGTGCTGGTCGACGGGCACAACCGCTATGGCATCTGCCACAAGCACGGCATCCCCTTCAACACGGTGCAAAACCCGCACTTCACCTGCACGGAAGACGTGCACCTGTGGATGATCGACCAGCACCTGGGCCGCCGCAGCGTGTCTGACTTCCAGCGCGGCGTGTTGGCGCTGCGCAAGAAGGACATCATGAGCGCGCGCAAACAGGCCTTGCAAGCCGCGTTGGCGCAGGCCGGTGACGAGGCCCAGCGAGCCGCTGTGGAAGCCGCTTCAGGCGCAGCCGACCCCGCAGCCGAAGCCCCGAGCGCCGAGGCCCTGAACAGCCGCGAGGCCATTGCCCGCGCCGCGCGCATCAGCAGCACCACCGTCAGCCAGATCGAAAAAATCCAGAAGACCGCAGCGCCCGAGTTGGTCGCGGCGGTCAAGGCGGGCGACATCTCGATCAACGCGGCGGCGGCCGTCGCGTCATTGCCTGTTGACCAACAGGTGGCGGCTGTGGCCGGCGGCAAGAAAGAGCTACAGCAGGCGGCGCGCCAGGTGCGCGAGGCCAAGTCCAGCCAGCGTGCGGCGGCGGTGGTCGAGATGCTCAACCAGCCCGCCACCGAAGGCGATGCGGCCGCTGCGGGTGACGAGCCTTTGCCCACCTCACCTGAGGCTGTGGCCGCTTTGGTCATGCGCTTGCGCCAAACCATTGCCGAGCTGAGCGCCGAGAACGCGCGCTTGAAAGACGAGTTGGTGCGCGTGAGCGGCCCTTCGCCTTTCTGATCCTGCCGCGTGTCTTGCATGAATGAAATTCATGTGAGCGTGAAAACATC
>JAVLFO010000302.1:0-2636 GCA_046052805.1 Aquabacterium sp.
AAAAAACCCATGTGCCCGGCGTCACAGCCAGCGCCGTGGTCGACCCCACCGGCTGTGGCGATGCCTTCCGTGGCGGCCTGCTCTACGGCCTGTCGCAAGGCTGGGACCTGATCAAATCGGTGGCCCTGGCCAACCGCATCGGCGCCATCAAGATCGCCGCGGCCGGCCCGCAAAACTACACGCTGGACAAGGCAGCCCTCGGCCTGTGATGCAGCGGTGTCGCTCAATGGCCAGCCCTGAGCGACACACCCTGTGACAAGGCCACCCCGATGGGGGTCGGCCCGCCAAGGGGCTTGCGCGTTGTGACACCCACAACGACAAAACCGGAGCCCCCTTTGCGACACGTCCCTGGCCACACGCCGTCCTCATCAACGGGCGGTCAACGCGCCTTCAGCACCTTTCAACGCAGACACGCGGTCTGCGTCGCCTTGTTGGCCGGCCTGATGAGCCTGAGTGCCCATGGGGGCCTGTTCGGTTGGGGTGGATCTGACAGCGATACAGGAAAAGACACAGGCAGCAGCAGCGCCAGCCGCAGCCTCACGCTGGCCACCTGGAACCTCGATTGGCTGATGACGCCGCAGGTCCACGACGAGCTGGCCTCGCGTTGCGTGCGCCAACAGCCAGCCTCGAACGAACGCGCCCTGCCCTGCACACCCGGCCGCACACCGCCGCCCAATCGCACCAGCGCAGACTTCGATGCCCTCAGCCGCAGCGCGCAGCAGCTGCGCCAGGCCCAGCAGGTGGACGTTGTGGCCCTGCAAGAGGTGGACGGACCCGATGCCGCGCGGCAGGTGTTTCGCCAAGGCTGGAAGCTCGACTGCTTCGTGCAGCGGGCCCATCCGCAAAAGGTGGGCTTTGCCATCCGCGAAGGCCTGCCTTACCGCTGCAATGGCGATCTCAGCGCCCTCGACATCGACGGCAGCACGCGCGCCGGCGCCGACATCACGCTTTACCCCGGCACCGCCAAAGAGGTCCGGCTATTGGCCATGCACCTCAAGAGCGGCTGCTTTGACGGCAAGCTCGACCGCCGCTTCGCGCCGTGCGAACGCCTGCGCCAGCAAGTACCTGTGGTCGAACAATGGATCGACCAGCGTGTGCGCGAAGGCGTGGCCTTTGCGCTGCTGGGCGACTTCAACCGCCACCTCGACAAAGACGCCCGCTACCCCGCCGGCCCAGACGAAGCCGCGCCCTTCAACCTGATGCAAGCCTGGAGCGACAACAGCCCGCCAGGGGCCATGTTGCTGCGCGCCAGCGAAGGCGCACCCTATGTGCCTTGCGATGCCGACGACCGGCACAAGGCCTACATCGACGACATCCTCATCAGCCAAAGTCTGGCCGACAGGCAAAAAAACAGGCGCTTTGCGCGCCTGCCTTATGACCCCACAGACCGTGGCCGACAACTGTCTGACCACTGCCCACTGATTTGGTCACTGCAACCCTGAGGGACTGCAGCGCGGCCTGATCAGGCCTTGCCTTGCGTGGCCACGGCCGCTGCGGCCTTGGCGGCGGCTTCGGCATCACCCAGGTAGTAGTGCTTGATGGGCTTGAGGTTCTCGTCCAACTCATACACCAGCGGGATGCCGTTGGGGATGTTCAGGCCCACGATGTCGTCGTCGCTGATGTTGTCGAGGTACTTGACCAGGGCGCGGATCGAGTTGCCGTGTGCGGCCACCACGATGCGCTTGCCGGCCTTGATGGCGGGGGCCATCGACTCGTTCCAGAACGGCAGCACGCGCTCAACGGTGTCTTTGAGGCACTCGGTCAGCGGGATCTGCGCAGGGTCGAGCTTCGCATAGCGCAGGTCCTGGCGCTGACCACGTGGGTCGTTGGCGTCCAGGGGCAGCGGGGGCGTATCGTAGCTGCGGCGCCAGACCAGCACCTGCTCGTCGCCGTACTGCTTGGCGGTCTCGGCCTTGTTCAAGCCTTGCAGGCCACCGTAGTGGCGCTCGTTCAGGCGCCAGCTTTTGACCACGGGCAACCAGCTGCGCTCCATCTCGTCGAGGGCGTAGTTCAGGGTGTGGATGGCGCGCTTGAGCACCGAGGTGTAGGCCACATCGAACTCATAGCCCTCGGCCTTGAGCAAACGACCGGCCTGTTTGGCCTGGGCCACGCCGGTGTCGGTCAGTTCCACATCGGTCCAGCCGGTGAAGCGGTTTTCCAGGTTCCAGGTCGATTCGCCGTGGCGAATCAGCACGAGCTTGTACATGACGTTCGATCCCAATCGAAGTGAAAGTGGGCTGGCAGCGTTTGCCAGACAGCCCGCGATTTTATAATCTCTCACTGCCCTGTCGCCCCTTGTTCAAGGGTTGGCCATGGGCACAGCGCTGCGGCGCATCTCACACACAGAAAGCATTTGATGAATTCCACGAGCTACATCGCTGACAACTGGTACTGGATGGTGGCCGCTGGCGCCTCCGGCGCGCTCTTGCTGTGGCAACAAATCCAAGCAGGCGTGGCCAGCGGTGGCTTGAGCCCTGCCGCCGCCGTGCAGCTGATCAACCGCGAAAAGGCGCAGGTCATCGACGTGTGCGAGGCCGCTGAGTTTGCCGCCGCCCACGTGGCCGGCGCCAAGAACGTGCCCCTGGGCGAGATCGGTGCCGCCAAAGGCCTGCCCAACAACAAAAAGATCCCCCTGG
>JAVLFO010000303.1:0-2242 GCA_046052805.1 Aquabacterium sp.
TGCGACAGCGACACACCCGGATCGCGCAGGTAGTTCGACAGCTTGCGCAAGCCGTAGTCGGCAGCGACCTCGTCCTCCACCCACTCGCTGTCGACCAAAGACACGCTGCTTTGCGCCAACACCGCCGGATCCACCGCACATGCAAGGTCGCGGCAGAAGCCCCCTGAAAGCCGACCAGCAACTGGGGCGCCCCCTCGCGGCGTGACAAAAACAAGCCCAGTTCCAGGTCATGGCGTGCAAAAAAGCCGACGATCAGCGACAGCCAGTACGAAGCCACCGGCCCACGCATGGCCGCGTCCAGCACCAGCGGCAGGCTCAAGACCTTGCTCAGCTTGGCCGGACCCTGCGTCATGGCGGGCTGCAGCAACAAGCCCAAGGCCAAGGTGGCTTGCCGCAAAGACAAGCGTGTGCCTGCTGCAGCCAGCATCTGCTCCAAGCTGGCCACGGTGTGGGTGTCTAAAAAGTCGTCCAGGGCTGCGCGAGAGGCCGCCGGGTTGAGTTCGATGTCGAGCGGCGCGTTCAAGCTGGCCTGCGCATGTTCTAGCTCGGTCGCGGCGTGGGCCACGCGGGCCACTTGCTCGAGCCGCGCCCACAAGCGCGTCAAGGCCACTGGCCCCAGGCGCAAGAAGGCATCGGGGTCGGCCACATCAAAGGCAGAGGCCGTCACAAAGGGGAAGCGACGCCCCGAGGCATCCTGGCTGGCCAGCCAGTGCCCCGCCAAGCCCACCCCTCGGCTGCGACCCAAGATGGCAAAGGGCATCGCCGGCGCTGCGTCGTAAATTAACTTCCAGCGCGGGTCAGGTGAAAGTCGGTCTAGCATCTGCGACTGCCAACGATCGAGCGAGTCGATCAAGGCCGCCTGCTGCTGGCTGCGAACGAAGTCGCCACGCGAAGGCACTTTGCCAAAGTACAGCAGCTCGGGCGATGAGGTCAGGGCTTTGCTCATGGTGCCGTGCCGCTCTTGTCGGCGATGGTGTTGACCGTTGCGGGGCTTGCGCCAGACGCGGGTGATGCCGCAGGCACGGGCGCCTCGGGGTTGACATCGCCCTGCCCGGCCACCATCGAAGGCAGCGCCCCTGGCTTGGAGCTTGCGCCGCCTGCGCCGGGTGGTGCTGCTGCAACCTGGGCGGCCGCCTGCGTGGCCGCGTTGGAGATGATGCGCAACTGCACACCCAGCTGGGCATTGCCTTGCGCCCAGCGCAGCTCAAACACCTGCGCATCCACACGCTTGCGTTGCGCCGAGTTGATCATCTTCTCGAGGGCATAGCGGCCAGGTTCGTTGAAGAACTCCACGGGCTTGCCATCGAGCTGCACACCCGAGATGTGCACCCCAGGCGTGCCTGGCCCGGGCCACCCGAAGTGCGTCCAGCTGGCCGCCCCCTTGCGGTAGCGCATGACCTGCCCGTCAATGTCGACCGTGTACTCGCTCAAGCTGGGCGAAGCCAGCGGCATCACCTGGAACACCGTCTGCGCTTCGGCCGCTGCGGGCGCGCCGCCAGCCGACGCCGAAGCGCCCTGCCCATTCAAAGGCGCCACCCAGCCGCCCAAACCAGCGGCGAACTCAGGGCGCAAGCGCACGCCGATATCGGCCCATGTGCGCGCAACGATGCTGTCGCCGCGCTTGATCACCAAGGTACCCAAACCTTGCTCAACGAACTTGGCCACAGCGCCTTCAGCGCCAAACACCTTGGCGATTTCGGTGGGGCTGGCCTCCAGGCGGGACGCCCTGTCAAAAGGGTACTTGCTGGCCAGCGCACGCTGATAAGGATCAAACACCTGCGCCATCCAAAGGCGGTTGAGCTCAGCCTCGGCCGGCTTGACGATGACCGCGAAGGACTGCATCAGGGGCCGGACCAACAAAGGCCGCAAGGCCGCCTTGGCCGAATCGGGCATGCCCACCAGCATCTGCTCGTCCACCAGCTTCAGGGCCTCGGCCATTTCGCCGCTGCCTTCGAGCGTTTGCGCCATCAGTTGCTTGGCAGCAGGCCCCGGGTCACCCTGCGTTTTCATCTGGTTGAAGCGCGCGCGGATCTTGCCCAAGGAGGCCAGATAGGCGCGAACCAAAGGGTCGGCGTTTTCTCGCGGGGCCATCAGGCGCACCAGGCCGCTGAACTCTTTGCCAATTGGACCCAGCGGGATCGCCTCGGTCTTGCCCAGGTTCACCTCCATGTTGACGTTCATGCCGGCAGGCGCCTGCCCCAGCACCGTCTGCTTGAACCAATCGACAAAGCCGCGCTGGCCC
>JAVLFO010000304.1:0-7216 GCA_046052805.1 Aquabacterium sp.
CCCCGGCCAGGGTCAGCCCAGCATGGCTGGCACGGTGGCGGCCAAGGCCTGGCGTTGTGACACGGCCTTGCCTTGCAGCGCAAAGCCCAACAGCTGCTCGGGGTTGCCTTCGGCGGTGAAGCGTGCTTCCAGGGCCTCGTCGGTGGCGGTGACCGTCCATTGGCCAGCGGCGTTGACCGGCGGTGGGCACACCACGGTGGGCCAAGCTGGCGTTTTCACGACCACAGGCATGGCGGGGTAGCTCACCTGAGTGGCCTTGCCCGCCAGCGTGGCCGCCAAAGCGCGTGCCTGGGCCATCAGGGGCAGCACGTAGGGCAGCAGGTGCCCGTCGACCTCGGCGCAGTCGCCAATGGCGTGGATGTGCGCCACATTGGTCGCCAACTGGCGGTTGACCATGATGCCGCGGCCGGTCAACACGCCAGCCTCTGTGGCCAGGTGCGTGCGGGGCTTGAGGCCAATGGCCGACAGGACCAAGTCGGTCTCGAGGGTGCTGCCGTCGCTCAGGGTCACGCTCAGGCCAGAGGCCGTGCGGTTCACGGCCGAGGCGCCCACGCCGAAGCGGAAGGTGGCACCGCCGGCTTGCAACTTGTCTTGCAGGCGGGCGCTGGCTTCGGGCGGCAACAGGCGGCCCAGCACGCGATCGGCCAGGTCCAGCACCGTGGGCGCGATGTCGCGGTGCAACAGGTCGTTGGCGAACTCGCAACCGATCAGGCCAGCGCCCAAAATGGCCACGCGCTTGACCGGCTGGCCGTTGGCGGCTGAGTCGAGCGCTTCTGAAAAGCGCGCGAAGTCGTCCAGGTCGTTGACCGACAACACCGTGTCGGCGGCATCGCCTTGCAAGGGGATGCGGATGGGGTCGGCGCCCAAAGCCAGCACCAGGTCGCGGTAGGCCAGCACTTCGCCGGTCGACAGCGTCACGGTGCGCGCCTGGGCGTCGATGCCCGTGACCGCGGCGTTGGCCACGACACGGGACTTGGTCTCTTCGGCCATCTTCTCGGCCGTCTTCATCACCAGCGTGGCGGCGGTTTTCTTGCCGGCCAGTGCGTTCGAGAGCATGGGCTTGGAATAAAAGCCCGCCCCGTCGCGGCTGACCACGACGATGGGCACATTGGCGTCGAGCTTACGCAGCTCGCGCGCCACGTTGTATCCCGCCAGGCCAGATCCGATGATGACGACCGATTCAGACATCGTGGCTCCGATCAGATCTCGATCATTTCGAAGTCGGCCTTGCCGACGCCGCAGTCAGGGCATTCCCAAGCGGCAGGGACGTCGGCCCACAGGGTGCCAGGAGCGATGCCGTCTTCAGGGCGACCTTGGGCTTCGTCGTACACAAAGCCGCAAACAACACATTGGTAAGTCTTCATGGGGGTTCTTCCAAAAACGGGGTGGAGTCTGATGCAAGTCCGTGCCATTTCACGGGCTTACAGGCGTCAAAAAGGGGCTGTGCGCGTCAAGCCGAAAGATTGTCCAGCACCGCTTGGTAAGCGTTGGCATGGCGTTCTTCGACTTTGGCCAGCGCCGCGAAGCGTTTGGCGGCTTTTTCGAGCACAGCCTTGAATTGTGCCGCGTGCTCTTTGGACTCGGCGATCTGATCGTCGATTTCTTGAACAGCGGCGGCGTTCCCCTCGGCCACGGCGGCGTTTCGAAAGCCGGGGTACATGGTCGTGAATTCGTAAGTCTCACCTTCGATGGCGAACTGCAAGGCCTTGGCCGGCGTCATGTTGGCCTTGGGAAAGAGCAGGTCGAGGTGGCCAAAGGCGTGCAACACCTCTTGGTCGGCGGTGTGCTCGAAGTGCTTGGCGGTCTCTTCGTCGCCCATTTCACGGCACAGCTTGGCGAAGTAGCGGTACTTGATGTGCGCCATCGATTCGCCCGCAAAGGCCGATTCGAGGTTCTGGATGGTGACCGATTCGGGGTTGTGGAAGGGGCTGGACATGGTGGGATTCCTTCAGGTTTGGCACCGTTGTGTGGTGCGATGAAGTGACTGTAGACCTGTCCCGGTCATCCGCAAAGGCAATCAACTCAATGGTGTTGATTGCATTTGTCTATGGGGCATCAAACCCCAGGATCGTCCAGCAGGTCTTCTGTGGTGGGCTTGGCCTCCACACGGTAAGACTCGCTCGCCCAGGCGCCCAGGTCGATGGCTTTGCAGCCCTTGCCGCAAAACGGGCGGTAGGGGTTCTCAAGGCTGTAAATGTGCATGGTGCCGCACGATGGGCAGCGCACCTCAAGGGGTTTGGTCGAGCTCATGGCCAGTGTCAGATCGAAAGGCGCGCTCTTGTCAGGCGCACAAAGTCAGCTCAAAACCAGCATCGATGTCAGATGCGATCTTGAGCTTGCCCTCTGCATCCGCACGCATCAGGCGGACGGACACCATCAGCCGGTTGGCGCTGATCTCGGGGATCAAGCCCAGGCTAGGGTCGATGCGCAAGCGCAGCAACAAAGGCGTGCGGTTTTCTTTGATGTTTTGCTGGTACTGGCCGCAAGGCGCCGCCACCATGTGCGGGTGACCGGCATCGCGCAACAGCGAGAGCATCAGCTGCAAGGCCTCGGCCAGCGGTGTCAGCGTTGACACCCACTTTTGCAGGTCGCCTTGGCGCTTCGCGGCGGGCTCGTGCTGCCAGGCAAAGTAAGAGGGCAGATCGAACTCGCAGGTGCCGCCTGGGATGCTGATGCGGCTGCGGATGCTCATGAGCCAGTCGTTGCTTGACAGCGACTGCCCGGCTTTGCCATGCAACTGGTTGAGGCCACCGTGGGCGCGCTCGATGCGGGCCAGCACGTCGTCCAACACCGATTCTTGGATGGCCGGGTTGCCCCGGTAGCTCATGAACTGCTGCTTGTAGCGCTCAAGGTCGCGCAGCAAATCGCTTTTGAGGTCGGCCCGCGAAGCCACGTCCATGATCTCGAAGACCGTGGCCAAGGCGTAGTGGTGGTCGACCGGCGCTTCGCGCCACATCAAGGTGTTCAAGCGCTCGAACAGGTGTTCGAGCCGCAGCATCGTGCGAATGCTTTCGCCGAAAGGGTATTCGTAGAGGATCAATGCGTCACCTGAAGCAGTTCAGTCACGAGCCAGTCCATTGTTCCACAGGTGCCAGAGCTTGTTGACCTGTTGGCGAAGTTCTTCCAGGCTCAGACCTTCGTTGAGGATCACATGGTCTGCGATGGCTCGCCGGGTTTCACGCGAGGCCTGCTTGGCCAGCACCTGTTCCACCGACTCGCGGGGCCAACCTGAACGCGCCATCACGCGTGCGATTTGCGTCTCAGGGCTGCAGTCAACCACCAACACCTGGTCGACCTTGTTGCGCCAGCGTGGGCCTGATTCAGCCAGCAAAGGCACATCAAAGACGATGTGCTGATGGGGCAAGGCCAGGCCTGCTTGGGTGTCTGCCTGATTGCTGATCAAGGGGTGCAAGATGCCTTCAAGCTCGGCCAAAACCGTGGGCTCTGTGAAGGCCAGATCGCGCATGCGTGTGCGGTCCATGGCGCCGTTGGCGTCGATCAGGTGGCGGCCAAAGTGTTGGGCAATGGCGTCAATGGCGGCACCGCCGGGTGCGGTCAGCCCGCGTGCAATGGCGTCTAGGTCGACCAGGTGGGCGCCAGCTTGCACCAGCATGTGCCCCACCGTTGATTTGCCGCTGCCAATCCCACCCGTCAGCCCGATGGTCAGGCGGGGCGGGACGCTCGGGCTCATGCCCAGCCCATCCATCCCATCACCCGGGTGGCGCCGGCCAGCGTCACGACCAGGCCCGCGCCTGCCAAGAAGGGGCCAAAAGGCACGTACACACCTTCGCGCAACTGGCCGGTCACTTTCATGCCGATGCCGATCACGGCGCCGATGACAGACGAGCCCAGCACGATCGGCAAAATCATGGGGGCGCCAAGCCAAGCGCCCAGTGCGGCCAGGAGCTTGAAGTCGCCATAGCCCTGCCTTCTTTGCCCGTGGTCAGCTTGAACAGCCAATACACCGACCACAGCGACAGGTAACCCGCCACCGCACCCCAGATGGCGTCTTTGACCGGCAGGTTCCAGCCCAGGGCGGCGATCACCAAGCCTGCCCACAGCAGGGGCAGGGTCAGGTCATCGGGCAGCAGGGTGGTGTCCCAGTCGATGGCGGCGGCGGCCACCAAGGTGGCCACAAAGCTGCACCACAGCAAGGTTGTGAGCTCCGGGCCGAAGTGCCAGCCGCAGGCAGCAAACAGGGCGGCGGTCCCCAGCTCGATCAAGGGGTAGCGCACCGAAATGCGCGTGCCGCAGGCCGAGCACTTGCCCCGCAAAGCGAGCCAGCTCAGCAGCGGGATGTTTTCATACCAGCGGATCTGGTGGCCGCACGAGGGGCAGCGCGATGCCGGCTTGGACAGCGTCAGCTCGGCTTGCTCGGTTGGGGCATCGGGCAGGGCCAGTGTGGCGCGGGCGTCTTCTTGCCACTGACGCTCCAGCATCAAGGGCATGCGGTGGATCACCACATTGAGGAAGCTGCCCACGCACAGGCCCAGAACGGCCAAGCCCCATGGGGTCAAAATGATCTCGGTCAGGACCGGCAACAAAGCGTCAAACATCTGCGCTGGGCCGCTTCAAACCACTTGGCCGAGCTTGAAGATGGGCAGGTACATCGAGACCACGATGCCACCAATGATGGTGCCCAAAATCACGATGATGAAAGGCTCCATCAGGCTGGACAGGGCCTTGACCGACTCGTCGACCTCTTCTTCGTAGAAGTCAGCGGCCTTGCCCAACATCTGGTCGAGCGAGCCCGATTCTTCGCCAATGGCCGACATCTGCAGCACCATGACCGGGAACAGGTTGGCCGACTGCATGGACGTGGTCAGGCTGGTGCCGGTCGACACATCACGCTGGATTTGTTCGGTGGCATCGGCAAACACGGCATTGCCAGCAGCGCCGCCCACGGAGTCGAGGGCTTCAACCAGCGGCACGCCTGCAGCAAACATGGTGGCCAGGGTGCGCGTCCAGCGGGCCACGGCCGACTTGAACAGCAGGTCGCCAAACACCGGCAGCTTGAGCAGCAGGCGGTCCATGCGGCGCTGCATGGGCACCGAACGCTTCCAGGTCTGGAAGAAGAAGTACAGGCCGCCGCCGATGCTGCCAAAAATCAGCCACCAGTAGTGCACGAACACATCGGACATGGCCATCACGAACAGCGTGGGCGCGGGCAGGTCGGCACCGAAAGACGTGAAAACCTCTTTGAAGGCGGGGATCACGTAAATCATGATGACCGAGACCACGATGAACGCCACCACCAGCACGGCGATGGGGTAGGTCAAAGCCGACTTGATCTTTTGCTTGATGGCGATGGTTTTTTCTTGGTAGGTGGCCAAGCGATCGAGCAGGGTCTCCAAGATACCCGCGGCTTCGCCGGCTTCGACCAGGTTGCAATACAGCGCGTCAAAGTAGAGCGGCTGTTTGCGGAAGGCGGCCGACAGGCTGGTGCCGGTCTCGACGTCGCCACGGATGTCGTTGAGCAGCTTGGTCACGCGGGGGTTGGTCGAACCACGGGCCACGATGTCGAAGGACTGCAGCAGAGGCACGCCGGCCTTCATCATGGTGGCCAACTGGCGCGTGAAGATGGCGATGTCTTTGGGCTTGATCGAGCCACCGCTGCTGAGGCGGCGTTTTTTGACCTTGCTGACCAAGATGCCCTGGCGCCTGAGGGTGGCGCCCACCATGGCCTCGCCGCCCGCACGCATTTCGCCGCGCACGACCTTGCCTGCGCGGTCTTTGCCTTCCCATTCGAAGACGTGTTCTTGCGGTTTGTTGGCTGCTGCCGTGGCCATGTGTGCAAACTCCGTGTCGATGCCCTGCGGCTTACTCGTTGGTCACTGCAATGACCTCTTCGAGCGAGGTGTACCCAGCCTTGACCTTGACCAGCCCGGACTCGCGCAAGTCTCGCACGCCTTCGAGCTTGGCCTGCCTGGCGATGTCCAGTGCGGTGCCTTGACTCAGGATGATGCGTTGTATTTCTTCACTGATGGGCATGACTTGGTAAATGCCGACCCGTCCTTTGTAACCATTGTTGCAACTGGAGCAACCAATGGCGCGGTAGGGGCGCCACGAGCCATCGAGGTCAGCCTCTTTGAAACCGGCCTTGAGCATGGCCTCAACGGGGTAGTCGGCGGGGGCCTTGCAGTTCTCGCACAGGCGCCGCGCCAGCCGCTGGGCGGTGATCAGGATCACGCTGGAGGCGATGTTGAACGGTGCCACGCCCATGTTCATCAGGCGGGTCAGGGTGGTGGGCGCGTCGTTGGTGTGCAGCGTGGACATCACCATGTGGCCGGTTTGGGCGGCCTTGATGGCAATGTCGGCGGTTTCCAAGTCGCGGATTTCACCGACCATGATCACGTCCGGATCTTGGCGCAAGAAGGCCTTGAGCGCGGTCGAGAAGGTCATCCCGGCCTTGTCGTTGACGTTGACCTGGTTGATGCCGGGCAGGTTGATTTCGGCCGGGTCTTCCACGGTCGAAATGTTCACGCCAGGCTGGTTCAGGATGTTCAAGCAGGTGTAGAGCGACACCGTTTTGCCCGAGCCCGTGGGGCCCGTGACGAGCACCATCCCGTAAGGGCGGTGCACGCAGGCCAGCAAGCGCTCTTTCTCTTCAGGCTCGTAGCCCAGGGCTTCGATGCCGAGCTTGGCGCTGGACGGGTCGAGGATCCGGATCACGATCTTCTCGCCAAACAGCGTGGGCAAGGTGCTGACCCGGAAGTCGATGGGTTTGTTGCCGAACTTGAGCTTCATGCGCCCGTCTTGGGGCACGCGGCGCTCAGCGATGTCCATTTTGGAGATCACCTTGATGCGTGAGGCGAGCTTGTCCTTGATGGCAATGGGCGGCTGGGTGACCTCGCGCAACTCGCCGTCAACGCGGAAGCGCACGCGGTAGTGGTATTCGTAGGGCTCGAAGTGCAGGTCGGATGCGCGCGCGTTGATGGCGTCGATCAGCATTTTTTGCAAAAAGCGCACCACGGGCGCGTCTTCGACCTCGGTCGAGACATCGGCGGCCTCGGGCGCGGGCAGGCCCATGTCGTCGGTGACATCGAATTCGAAGTCGGACGAGGCGATGGCGGCCAGCTGGTCTTCTGCAGAACTGGTCAGGCCTTCCAGCAACTTGCTGAGCTTGTCATGCTCAACGATGACCCACTCGGGCGTGAGCTGGGTGGCGAACTTGATGCGCTCGATGGCCTCCTGGTCCTGTCTCTTATACACATCT
>JAVLFO010000305.1:0-3242 GCA_046052805.1 Aquabacterium sp.
CTCTACCAGCGCGACGCCAAGCCGCGCCTGGCCGACCCGATCCGCTTCCTGCAAGACGCCATCATGGCCGGCCACCACCAGCTGCTGCGCTACGCCAGCGAGCGTGGCCTGATGGACACCCCGCGCACCACCCTGGTGGCCTGCATCCTGCAAGGCAACACGGCCTACTGGGCCCACTGCGGCGACTCGCGCCTGTACTTCGTGCGCGGCGACAAGCTCATCGCCCGCACCCGCGACCACTCCTACTCGGAGCTGCAAAACACCATCTCCTCGGTCGTGCCGCTCAACGAGCGCTACAACCGCAACGTGCTGTTCACCTGCCTGGGCAGTCCCGGCAAGCCCGTGGTCGACACGGCTGGGCCGCTGTTGATGCAAGAAGGTGACCGCATCATGCTGTGCTCCGACGGCATGTGGGGCACAGTCGAAGACGAAGAAATCACCCGCAACCTGGCGGGCCGCACCATCTCTGACGCCGTGCCTGAACTGGTCGAAATGGCCCTGCGCAATGGTGGCCCCAAGTGCGACAACGTCACCGTCATCGCCATGGAGTGGGAGTCTGCCTCCAACGAAGACCAAGTCAACGTGTCCACCCACAGCTTGGGCGAAGAGGTTTTTGCCTCCACCATCCAGGCCAGCGTGGGCAACACCGGCACCCCGGGCGACGGCGTGGACGTTGACGACCTCGATGAGGCCGAAATCGAGCGCTCTATCCGCGAGATCAACGAAGCGATCCGCCGGTCGGCCAGCGCCGCCAAAAAGGGCTGAGGCCCCCGGGCCCTGCTGACATGAGCAAGAAGTTGATCCTGGCGTCCAACAACGCGAAAAAGCTGCGTGAACTGCAAGCCCTGATGACGCCGCTGGGCGTGCGCCTCGTCACCCAAGGCGAGCTCGGCATCCCCGAGGCAGAAGAGCCTCACATCACCTTTGTCGAAAACGCTTTGGCCAAAGCGCGCCACGCCGCGCAGCTCGGTCAGGGTCCCGCCCTGGCGGACGACTCGGGCCTGTGCGTCGACGCCTTGGGCGGCGCACCGGGCGTGCATTCCGCGCGCTACGCGGTCGACGCGGGCCAGATCAAGGCCGATGCAGGTCGTGAGCGCATCGACCCGGCCAACAATGCCTGGCTGCTGTCGCAAATGGCCGATCAAGCCAACCGTCAAGCCCACTTCACCTGCGTGCTGGTGGCCGTGCGCCATGCCAACGACCCCGAACCCTTGATCGCCGAAGGCCATTGGGCGGGTCAACTGCTGCGTGCCCCCGAAGGCGAGCATGGCTTTGGTTACGACCCGCTGCTGTTCATTGAAAGCCACGGCGTCAGTGCAGCCCAACTGCCCCCCGAGGTCAAAAACGCCATCAGCCACCGCGCGGTGGCGTGTGCCCGCCTGCTTGAGATGATGCGCACCCGCTGGGGCATCGACGACGCCGCTCACTGGCCCTGGATGCCCGCATGATCACGCTGCAACGCCCCGGCGCCCTGCAGGCCTTGCCGCCGCTGTCGCTGTACGTGCACCTGCCTTGGTGCCTGCGCAAGTGCCCTTACTGCGACTTCAACTCGCATGAGGTGGCCGCCACACCCGGCGTGATCGCCCAACTGCACCCCGAAGGCAGCCAAGGCGGCGCGTTGACCAAAGCCGGGCACCCCGATGCCGCCTTGCAAACGCGCTACCTTGATGCCTTGTGTGCCGACCTCGAATCGGCCCTGCCTCGCATCTGGGGTCGCCGCGTGCACACCATCTTCATTGGGGGCGGCACGCCCAGCCTGTTCTCGCCCGAAAGCATCGACCGCTTGCTGGCCGACATCCGGGCGCGCCTGCCGTTAGAAGCCGGCTGTGAGATCACGCTCGAGGCCAACCCAGGCACCTTCGAGACCGACCGCTTCCGCGCCTTCCGCGCTGCGGGCGTGAACCGCCTGTCGATTGGCGTTCAAAGCTTTGACGATGCCAAGCTCCACGCACTGGGCCGCGTGCACAACGGTGATCAGGCCCGCGCTGCCATCGAAGAGGCCAAATCGGCGTTCGACACCTTCAACATCGACCTGATGTACGCCCTGCCTGGGCAGACCATGGCCGATCTGGAGGCCGACATCGCACAGGCCTTGGCCTTTGCGCCGCCGCACCTGTCGCTCTATCACCTGACGATGGAGCCCAACACGCGCTTTGGCACGCAGCCCCCGGCTGGGCTTCCAGATGAAGACACGGCCTTTGACATGCTCGACCACCTGGTCGAACGCACCGAAGCTGCGGGGCTGCGTCGCTACGAGGTCTCGGCCTATGCGCAAGCCGGCCACCAGGCCCAGCACAACCTGAACTACTGGCAGTTCGGTGACTACCTTGGCATCGGGGCTGGCGCCCACAGCAAGATCAGCTCACCGGAGCGCATCGTGCGGCAAGTGCGCTGGCGCGACCCGGCCACTTACATGGCGAGAGCCACGGCCGGCGAGGCTTGCTCAAACGAGAACGACATCACCCTCAAGGCCCGCCCCTTCGAGTTCATGATGAACGCACTGCGCCTC
This sequence comes from Aquabacterium sp., assembly GCA_046052805.1. Classification (GTDB taxonomy): domain Bacteria; phylum Pseudomonadota; class Gammaproteobacteria; order Burkholderiales; family Burkholderiaceae_C; genus Aquabacterium. The sequence continues at coordinate 2,510 of JAVLFO010000305.1, forward strand.
AAAGACGGGTTTGAATTGGCCCGTTTTGGCGAACGCACCGGCCTCACGATGGCGGCCATCCAGGGTGCGATGCAAGAGGCCGAGTCCAAAGGCCTGCTGGCCCGCGACCTGGCGCGAGCTTGGCCCACCGACCGCGGCTTTGACTTCCTCAACGACCTGCAAGCCCTCTTCTTGCAAGAAGACTGAGCCCACGGCCTTGGCCGCAAGCTCAGTGGCACTTCATGCCGCCTTCTTTTCGTCGCGCAACTCGCGGCGCAGGATTTTGCCCACGTTGGTCTTGGGCAAGTCAGCGCGGAACTCCACGAACTTGGGGCACTTGTAGCCCGTCAACTGCTCATGGCAGTAGGCTTTGACGGCGGCCTCGGTCAGGGTGTCGTCCTTGCGCACGATGTAGAGCTTGACGGCTTCGCCAGACTTGTCATCAGGCACACCCACCGCAGCGCACTCGAGCACACCGGGGTGCATGTTGACCACCTGCTCGACCTCGTTGGGGTACACGTTGAAGCCCGACACCAAGATCATGTCCTTCTTGCGGTCAACGATCTTGAACAAGCCCGTGCTGTCCATCACACCAATGTCGCCAGTGCGGAAGAAGCCATCGGCCGTCATGACCTTGGCAGTCTCGTCAGGGCGGTTCCAGTAACCGGCCATCACCTGTGGGCCACGGATGCAGATCTCGCCCACACCACCCACGTCCAAATGATTGCCATCGTCATCGATGATGGCCGCCTCA
>JAVLFO010000306.1:0-5330 GCA_046052805.1 Aquabacterium sp.
CGAGATCTACACTCGACTAGTCGTCGGCAGCGTCAGATGTGTATAAGAGACAGGGCTCGAACACCGTGACCTCGCCCACGCCGTCTACATGCCCCGTGACGATGTGGCCGCCCAAGCGGTCGTGCGAACGCAGCGCTTGCTCCAGGTTGACACGGCCCAGGGTGGTGAGCCCCACGGTGCGCACCAGGCTTTCGGCCGACACGTCGATGGTGAAGCGGCCAGCGGCCACGTCGAACGTGGTCACGGTCATGCACGCGCCATTGATGGCGATGCTGTCGCCCAGGCCCACGCCATCGAGGTAGCCCGCAGGCGTTTGCAGCGTCAGGCGGCGGCCGTGGCTGGGCTCAGCGCCCAAGGGCTCGGAAGCGATGATCTGGCCCACGCCAGTGATGATGCCGGTGAACATGAGGTGTCTCGCAGGTCAAAAGAAGGATCAGAACAGATGTCGACCAGGCTGGCGCGCGATCAGGCGCAAGTCCTCGCCCACACGCTGGACATCGTCAAAGTGCAAAGTGACGGCGTCTTGCAGATGCGCCAAGGGCGACAAGGCCGCCAAGGCACGGCCAGGGCCGATCAGCTTGGGCGCAAGATACATCAAGAACTCGTCAACGGCATCGGCCTGGATGAAGGCAGCGTTCAATCGGGCACCGGCTTCCAGATGCAATTCGTTGACACCGCGTTGGGCCAGGTCGGTCAAGAGCCATCTCAGGTCGACCTGACCGGTGACCGAGGCCGGCGCAGCGATCACGGTGGCACCGGCTTGCGACAAGGCCTCGCGCCTGGCCTTGGCCAGGGCATCGTCGGCCACGCCGTAAACCCAGGCACTGCCCGGTTGCGCCAGGATGCGCGCCTGTGGCGGTGTGCGCCACTGCGAGTCCAGCACCACGCGCCAGGGCTGACGCGGCGTGTCGATGCCGCGCACGTCCATGCGAGGGTCGTCGTCCAGCACCGTGCCCACACCGGTCAACACGGCCGAAGCGCGCGCGCGCCAAGCGTGTCCGTCGGCACGTGCCTCGGGGCCGGTGATCCATTGGCTCTCGCCGCTGTCAAGCGCCGTGCGACCATCGATCGAGCCAGCCACCTTCAAGCGCACCCAAGGCTGCTTGCGCACCATGCGCGACAAAAAGCCAATCTTGATCTCGCGCGCGGCCAGCGCGTCAAGGCTGGCGGGGTCGAGCATGTCAACCACGATGCCAGCTGCGCGCAAGCGTGTGGCGCCCTGCCCTGCCACCAAAGGGTTGGGGTCGTGCAAGGCCACCACCACGCGGGCCAAGCCCTCGCGCACAAAGGCATCGGCACAAGGCGGCGTGCGGCCATGGTGCGAACACGGCTCCAGCGTCACGTAGGCTGTGGCGCCTTGCAATGACAGGCCACGCGATTGGGCATCGCGCAAGGCCGTGACCTCGGCATGCGGGCCGCCCACCTGTTGCGTGTGCCCAGCGCCCAGCAGCTGCCCGTCGCGCACGATCACACACCCGACGGGCGGATTGGGCGAAGAGCCGAGCAAGGCCATGCGCGCTTGCGCCAGGGCCAGGCCCATCCAGTGCTGATCGGTCAAAACAAAGCTCCTACAAGGGCACGAAGGCCGAGCTGGCGCTCAACGAAAGCCTTCGTCTTCGGAGGCGATTTCTACCACGAGCGTCGACGGCACGGCGCGCCCGTTCCTCAAGCCAGGCTGCATCACCGTCATGCCAAAGGGCTTGAGCGCGCGCAACACCCAATCGCCCTCGGGCTGCGAGCCCACCACGGCAAAGCCATCGATGACCCCGGCGTCAGACACCCACAGCTTGAGCACCAAACGGCCCTTGCGCACGCCCATCAGCACCTGCTCGTCCAGCACCCAGCCGGCCACGGGTCGGGCCGTCACGTCCAGGTCGTCGGCAGATGCGTAGCGGGTGGGTGCCATGGCCTCGTGCGTGGCGGCCATGTTGTCGGACGAGTTCAGTTGCACCTCGACCAAGGTGCCCTGCCCCAAAGCAATGACGTCGGTGGCTGCGGGAGCATCGGCAGTGGCACTGCGCTGCGAATCGGTGGCATGAGCTGACTGCGTCGATGCCACGGGTGGCTGCGGTGCGATTGCGACGGGCGCATCAGATGCTGGAGGTGCGACATGCGCCGCCGGCGTCGCAGGCTGGTCAACCGAGATGGGCGAAGCCGTTGCCCGCGCTGGCTGAGCGTGCGCGGGCTGTGTCAACACCCGCGCCACAGTGGCATGAGCGGCCACGCCTTGACCGGCATCGGCCGCCCCCTGCACCCAGCGCCAAGCCTGCCAAGCACCCAGATGCAGCACCAGGGCCAAGGCCAGCGCGCCAAGCCAGGGTGCTTGAGGTGCGCGAGGGGGCAGAGACAGGGCCACGCTGGCGGTCATGAGGTGGGCCTGAGGTGCTGCTGTGCGACTGGCGACTAGCGACTGTGGGGGGGGTCAGCGCCAGCAGTCAGCGATGGCGGCTGCGGCTGTGGCGTGTCTGTCAGTGTCGAAGTTGATCACGTCTTTGACACCGGTGTTGGTCACCGATGGGTCGCCGCATTGGTCTGCGGCCATGGCGCCAGCGCGCGTGGCGGTGATGGTGTAGGTCTGGCCCGCGGTGTCTCCAGTCGCTGGCGCCATCGACAAGGTGTACGTCACCGCGCCCTCACCCGGCGGAGGGCTTTGACTGAACGGCTGCGCTGCAAACGTGTTCGCCACGCCAGCCGCCGTCTGGTCATAGCGGTAGTTCTCGCTGTAAAAACGCTCCATCCACTGCTGGGCCAAGACCATTTGCGTTTTGAGCTTGGCACGCTGGCCACGCGCCACGTACTCGATGTAAGACGGGTAAGCCACCGATGCCAGGATGGCAATGATGGCCACCACGATCATCAGTTCAACCAAGGTAAAGCCGTGCGCGCGAAGGCGGCGGGCTTGTGCAAGCGCGGTGATGTGCAATGACGTCATGGGGTGGTTTTCATGCCTGGGATTTCGCGCCACTGGATGCGCAAGGTGCTGACCGCCGCGCAACCCTGCTCGTCTGATTTCTGACCCAGGAAGCGCACCTTGACCTTGCCTGCCCCGCACCCCCCCGGGCCTTTGCTAGACGAGGTGGCATCGCGGGTCACGATCACGCGCTGGTCCCTGAGGTTGCCGCCATACACGTCGACCGTGCCCGCAGGCGTACCGTCGGCATTGAGCAAGGTCATGGCGGGCAGCAAGCCAGACACGGGCAAGGCCGACACCGGGTTGAACGCGTAACCCGTGGCCAAGGGCGAAACCGTGCAAGTGGTGTCTTCGTTGGTTTGCGGACGCACCGACGTGAAAAACACAAACCCTTGCAGCCCCAAGGGCGAAGAGATCACCGCCTCTCCCGATGAGGGGAAGTCAAACAGCCATCCGTCTTGCGTTGCTGAGTCAAAAGACACCATTGCAGCAGCCGGCACGGGCACTTCCGTGCCGTCGCTCTTGATGGTCACCCTGTACACCTGCCCGGCATCGTTGCGACGCAGCGCCAGCTTCAAGAAGGCATCGCTGTTGATCGGGCGTGTGCCTGTGCCAGGCAATGGCTTGGGATTGGTTTGACCAGTGATCGCCACGAATGGATATATCTGATCCTCGGCATAGCCGCCACGATCCCACACCGAGAAGAACCGCTGCGTTTTGCCGGAGTTCGGGAAGTCGCCCGTTTCAATCGACTGCCCTGTTGCGAAGCTGACCATCACACCGCCGAACTTGGGGAAGCTCGTCACAGGCGCCGTGGTGATGGGCAATGCAACGTTGCTCGCGTCCTTGGCCGTGAAAAATGGCACGGGCAGGTTGCTGCTGATGAAGGCGCTCTGCCACTGGGCTGTGTCGATCGATCGGACGTCAAACTTCCAGACTTGGCCTTTCAAATCGGTGCCGTAGAGCACATCAGCCACGCCGTCGTTGTTGAGGTCAACCCAGGTCACGCCCATCATGCCGTTGCCCGCATCGGTGGCGTTGGTCAGCAGCTTGACGTAGCTCTGCGCGGTACCAGTGGCTTGCCAGCCGGTTGCGTCAGGACCATCAACGAACAAGATGAACATCGCCGCGCGGCCATTGGCGGACTTGTAGCCATTGGGCACCAGCACGCCAAACTTGCCATTGTTCAAGCGCACGATGGGCGTGGCTTGGCCAGACACATTGTGTTTGACAGGGTCGGTCAGGTTGTAGCCAAGATCGGGGTCGTCTGAGGCCGTGAACATCCACTTGAACACGTTGCTGGCGTTGGCCTCGGTCAGGGCTGACGGCGTGCTCACGTCCAGCGCAAACACGCCACGCCCACCGCGGCCCAAAGAGCTGAATAGGTAAGAGCGCCAAGATGCGCCGGTGGTGCCCGCCGCGACCAAGACATCCCCCACGTAGGGGCTGCCGTCCATCAACGACACCGCACTGGTGTTGCTGGCGTCCAGCGCAGACGACAGGCGCGATACCAAGGGGCTTGGGACAAAGGACATGACGGGTGCGCCGCTCAAGGAATTGAAGGCATGCAACATGCCGTCATTGGCACCGACCCAGAGCAAGCTGTCTTTGCTCGCCTTGCTGACCACGAAGCTGCGGTACGAGGGCGCGTCTGCGCCAAAGTCGCCATCCGAGAAGCGTGCAGCGTTCTTGGACGACTGCAGCCAAGGCGATGAATTGACCACCATGCCCATGATGTTGGTGGCATCGCGGCTCCTGAACAGCGTGCGCTCGCCGCTCGTCCTGACCCCACGCATGTAGTCCACCAACAGCTGGGCGCGTGTCAGCGCATCGGTAGACGTACCACCTGCCAAGGCGGTGCGGTAAGCCGTGGCCGCATCAGATGCGATGGCGTCAGCTGAGTAAGTGAAGGGCATGCCCACTTGGGTGACCTGGGTCAAACCGCCCACCGTGCTGCGATCGACCCGGTTGGTCAGAACCTGACGAGACGCAGCCGAAGTCAGCTTGCTGCCGGCACTCCAGATGGGCTCGGTGTCGAAAACACCCGTGTTGAGCAGAGGGTAAGCATTGATCGTCCCGCTGTTGGCGTCTTTGTTGAACTCGGCCACGTACTTCAAGCTGCCATCGACCAACTGCGAAGACGACACCGCAGGCGCGGAGTTGCTGGAGAGCACGATTTTTTCCAGCAGCGTGCGCAGCCGCTCTTCCAGCAAGTCGGGGCGACGCGCCAAGAAGTAGCCATCGGGCTCGCCATCGGCGCAATTGCCGGTGCATGCTGCACCGTTGTTCTTTTCTTTGTCCCAATTCACGGGGGCGCTGCCAGCCGAAGCGGCAGGCAGTGCATCGCTCTTTTTGCTGAACTGCGTTTCACCGGTATCGAAACTGCCGTACTTGGCCATGTACCACAAGGGGTCGCGCA
>JAVLFO010000307.1:0-5969 GCA_046052805.1 Aquabacterium sp.
CGGCAGCGTCAGATGTGTATAAGAGACAGCAGCCAACCCAGGCAGGGCCACAAGGCCATCACGGCCACAAAGGAAAGGGCGCGGCCACGAAGGCTGAGCGCGCCAATCTCAAACGTTTCATCGGCTGGATCTGCACGGCGCAGCCAACGGCTCCAGCCCCACAAAGAGACCAGCACGAACACCATTTGCAAGCCCGCCTCACCATACAAACGGCTGCGAGCAAACAAGGCGCCGTACATCAAGGAGCTGATGATGGCCAAGGGCCAAGCCCAGGCGTTGACGCGGAAATTGAGCCAGACCATCCACAGCGACAAGACGCAGGCCGCGCATTCGAGCCGGCTCATGGGCACGCCCCATGCCGACCACCAAGGCAGTGTCCAAGGGTCAAGCCAGGTCAAGGCCTGCGAGAGCAGGTCCAGCACGGACATCAAGGCGCAGCGGGCGCCGAAGACACCTGGGGCAGCTTGGTGGTGAGCTGCACATAGATCTCGTCAGGCTTGACCATGCCCAGCTCGGTGCGCGCCTTTTCTTCGACCATTTCCAGGCCTTCTTGCAGGTCACGGACCTCGGCGGCCAACTGCTCATTGCGAGCTTGCGCCTTGGCGTTGGCGGCTTGCTGGACCTCGACCTGGCTGCGCAGCGCCATGGCACGCGACACACCGCCTTTGCCGAACCAGAGTTCGGCCTGCACCGCAGCCAACAAGGCCAGCAAGATGAAAGTGGCATATCGCATAAAGACATTATCCACGAGCCAGCACCATGAAAAACGGAGCCCTCAGGCTCCGTTTGCATGTCATCACCGCACAGGCCGAGCGATACGGCCTCGGGGATCGGATCAGCGCAGGTTGTAGAAAGCGCTGCGGCCAGGGTAAACGGCCACGGTACCCAGGTCCTCTTCGATGCGCAGGAGCTGGTTGTACTTGCTCATGCGGTCGGAGCGGCTCATCGAACCGGTCTTGATCTGGCCAGCGTTCAGACCCACAGCGATGTCAGCGATCGTGTTGTCTTCGGTCTCGCCCGAGCGGTGCGAGATCACGGCGGTGTAACCGGCGCGCTTGGCCATCTCGATGGCGGCAAACGTTTCGGTCAAGGTGCCGATCTGGTTGATCTTGATCAGGATCGAGTTGGCGATGCCCTTGTCGATGCCTTCTTTCAGGATCTTGGTGTTGGTGACGAACAGGTCGTCGCCCACCAATTGCACCTTCTTGCCCAGGCGTTCGGTCAGGTGAGCCCAACCGGCCCAGTCGCCTTCGTGCATGCCGTCTTCGATGCTGATGATGGGGTACTTGTCGACCCAGGTGGCCAGCATGTCGGTCCACTGCTCGGCGGTCAGCTCCAGGCCTTCGCCTTCGAGGTGGTACTTGCCGTCCTTGTAGAACTCGGAAGCGGCGCAGTCCAGGCCCAGGGCGATTTGCTCGCCGGCCACGTAGCCAGCGGCTTCGATGGCTTGCAGGATCAGCTGGATGGCTTCTTCGTGGCTGGCCACGGAAGGTGCGAAACCACCTTCGTCGCCCACAGCGGTGCTGATGTGCTTGTCGTGCAGGATCTTCTTCAGGGCGTGGAAGACTTCTGCGCCGTAACGCAGGGCTTCACGGAAGGTGGGTGCGCCCACGGGCAAGATCATGAACTCCTGGATGTCCAGGTTGTTGTTGGCGTGGGCACCGCCATTGATGACATTCATCATCGGGACGGGCAACTGCACCGCCCCCATGCCGCCGAAGTAGCGGTACAGGGGGATGCCGGCCTCTTCGGCTGCGGCGCGGGCCACGGCCATCGACACAGCCAACATGGCGTTGGCGCCCAGGCGGGCCTTGTTCTCGGTGCCGTCCAGGTCGATCAGGGTCTTGTCCAGGAAAGCTTGCTCGGAAGCGTCCAGGCCCAACACGGCTTCGGCGATTTCGTTGTTGATGTGCTCAACGGCCTTCAACACGCCTTTGCCCAGGTAACGCGACTTGTCGCCATCGCGCAGCTCAATGGCTTCGCGCGAACCGGTGGACGCGCCCGAAGGCACGGCCGCGCGGCCCATGACGCCGCTTTCCAGCAGAACGTCGCATTCAACGGTGGGGTTGCCTCGGCTGTCGATGATCTCGCGGCCGATGATGTCAACGATGGCACTCATCTGGGTTTCCTCAAGAAGAATTGAAAGTATTGAAAAGCAGGAAGAGGTTGTCGGTTTGCAGCTGGTGAACTGAACGTCAGTTGAAGTTCGTTTCCAGGAAACCGTTCTTTTTGGTGATGCGGTCCAGCTCGACCAAGGTCTCGAGCAGGGCTTTCATGTGCTTGAGCGGCACGGCGTTGGGGCCGTCGCTCCAGGCTTTCGCTGGGTCGGGGTGGGTCTCCATGAAGAGGCCTGCCACACCGGCTGCCACACCAGCACGCGCCAGCACAGGCACCATCTCGCGGGCACCACCGCTGGCGCCGCCCAGGCCGCCGGGCTTCTGCACCGAATGGGTCACGTCAAACACCACCGGTGCGCCAGACTTGCGCATCTCGGCCAGGCTCGTCATGTCGGCCACGAGGTTGTTGTAGCCAAAGCTCACACCGCGCTCACAAGCCAGGAAGCGGTCAGGCGACAAGCCCGCCTCCTGCGCGGCAGCGCGGGCTTTGTCGATGACGTTCTTCATGTCCCAGGGTGCGAGGAACTGGCCCTTTTTGATGTTGACGGGCTTGCCCGACTTGGCCACGGCACGGATAAAGTCGGTCTGGCGGCACAGGAAGGCCGGGGTCTGCAGCACATCGACCACGCTGGCGACTTCGGCCACCTGCGATTCGTCGTGCACATCGGTCAAGATCGGCAGGCCGGTCTGGCGGCGCACCTCGTCGAGGATCTGCAGGCCCTTGTCGAGCCCCAGGCCACGAGCGGTGGTGCCAGAGGATCGGTTGGCCTTGTCGAAGGAACCCTTGTAAATCAGCGGGATGCCCAGGGGCGCGCAGGCCTCTTGGAGGCGGCCTGCCACCTCGAGCGACAACTCCAAGCCCTCGATGGAGCAGGTGCCAGCGATCAAGAAGAAGGGATGCTCCAGGCCAACGTCAAATCCGCACAGCTTCATGGTGTCTTTCCTCAGGCCTTCTGGGCAGCAGCCTGGTGGTCCAGCGCAGCCTTGATGTAGCCGATGAACAGCGGGTGTCCGCCCCATGGGGTCGACTTGAACTCGGGGTGGAACTGCACGCCCACGTACCAAGGGTGAACCGACTTCGGCAGCTCGACCATCTCGGTCAGCTTCTCGCTTTGCGTGATGGCTGAGATGACCAGACCCGCTTCTTGCAAGCGGTCGAGGTAACGCTCGTTGGCCTCGTAGCGGTGGCGGTGACGCTCGGTCACGACCGGGCCGTAGATCTCGTGCGCAATGGTGCCAGGCTTGACGTCAGAGCTTTGCGCGCCCAAGCGCATGGTGCCGCCCAGGTTGGACGAGGCGTCGCGCTTTTGCACAGTGCCATCGGCGTCCAGCCATTCGTCGATCAGAGCGATGACAGGGTGCGGCGTGTTGGGCTCGAACTCAGTGGAGTTGGCATCCAGCAAGCCGGCCTTGTGACGGGCGTACTCGATGGTGGCCACTTGCATACCCAGGCAGATGCCCAGGTAAGGGATGCCGTTTTCGCGAGCGAACTGGGCCGCCGCGATCTTGCCTTCCACACCGCGCTTACCGAAGCCGCCCGGCACCAAGATGGCGTCGAACTGCTTGAGTTGCGACACGGTCTCGGGCGTGAGGGTTTCAGAGTCAACGTACTCGATGTTGACGCGGGCGTGGTTGTGGATGCCAGCGTGGCGCAAAGCCTCGTTGAGCGACTTGTACGAGTCCGACAGGTCGGTGTACTTGCCGCACATGGCGATGGTCACCGCCGCCTTGGGGTGCTCAACCTCGTAGACCAGGTTGTCCCAGCGCGACAGGTCGGCGGGCTTGGTCTGCGCTTGCAGCTGCAGCTTGTTGCAGATGAGGTCGTCCAGGTGCTGCTCGTGCAGCATGCGGGGCACCTTGTAGATGGTGTCTGCATCCCAGACCGAGATCACGCCGGACTCGGGCACGTTGGTGAACAGCGAGATTTTCTCGCGCTCATCGTTGGGAATGGCACGGTCGGCACGGCACAGCAGCGCATCGGGCTGAATACCGATTTCGCGCAGCTTTTGCACGGTGTGCTGAGTGGGCTTGGTCTTGAGCTCGCCAGCAGCCGCAATGAAGGGCACGTAGGTCAGGTGCACGAAGGCGGCGTTGGTCGGACCGGCCTTGAGGCACAGTTGACGCGCGGCCTCCATGAACGGCAACGACTCGATGTCGCCCACGGTGCCACCGATTTCGACGATGGCCACGTCGACGGCATCGGGCGTGCCGACACCGGCGCCACGGCGCACGTAATCCTGGATCTCGTTGGTGATGTGAGGGATGACCTGAACGGTCTTGCCGAGGTAGTCACCGCGACGCTCTTTTTCAAGAACGCTTTGGTAGATTTGCCCGGTGGTGAAGTTATTGGCCTTCTTCATCCGCGTGGTGATGAAGCGTTCGTAGTGACCCAGATCCAAGTCGGTTTCAGCACCGTCGTCGGTCACGAAGACCTCGCCGTGCTGGAAAGGCGACATGGTGCCCGGATCCACGTTGATGTATGGATCGAGCTTGATCAGGGTGACCTTGAGGCCACGCGATTCGAGGATGGCGGCCAGTGACGCGGCGGCGATGCCCTTGCCTAGCGAGGACACCACACCGCCCGTGACGAAGACAAACTTGGTCATTGCGCAGAAGTGATCGTGTTAGACGATCACTGCGGTGGTAAAGCGGCATTATAGGCGGTCAGCCGATGCCCAAAGCGTGCATTGCAAACATGATCCCTCACCCGAAGGTTGTGCCGAGCACGGATAATCCCGCTCGCTGGGGCTCGCCCCGCCTTTGGGAGTCTTTGTGCTTTTTTTCTTTCGCATGCTGTTGTTGAGCGTGCATTTCGTGGTCGCCAGCCTGATTGGCTTGCTCATCGGGCTCTGCCGCCCTTTCAATCCGGACAACAGCCGCTTGTGTGCTCGCGTCTATGGGGTGCCCGCCATGTGGATCATGGGCGTGAAGGTGCGCATCGAGGCCGACTCGGTGCTGCGACATCAGCGCTCGGCGGTGATTGTCGCCAACCACTTGTCCAACCATGACCTGTTCGTGTTTGGCTTGGTGGTGCCAGAACGCTGTGTGAGTCTGGGCAAAAAAAGCCTGAAATGGATCCCCTTGTTTGGGCAGCTGTATTGGCTGGCCGGCAATGTGCTGATTGACCGTGGCAATGCGGCGCGGGCCAAACAAGCGATGCTGGCAACGACCGACACCTTGCAGCACAAAGACACCTCGATTTGGGTGTTTGCCGAGGGCACGCGCAGCCATGGCAAGGGCTTGGGTTCGTTCAAAAAGGGCGCATTCCAGATGGCCATCACGGCCGGTGTGCCCATCATCCCGATGTGCAGCAGCACGTATGTCAAGCACCTTCAACTCAAGCGCTGGCACGGCGGCGACATCATCTTGCGATCGCTGCCGCCCATCTCCACAAAGGGCATGACACTGGACGACATGCCGGAGCTCATGGCGCGCTGCCATGCGCAAATGGAGGCATGTATTGCTCAGCTCGATGCTGAGCTGAGCTGAGTTAAGCGTCGCCGCTTCACCAGCGGGGGTTTCAGCCTTGAGGTGCTTGCACCTTGCTCAAGGGGTTCATTGCCTGGGGCTGGCCTGACAAGGTTGACGTGGCCAGGTCAGGCTGTTCGCCATGCCAGGTGGGGTCAGGGATGGAGTCAAACACCTGACGCAGGCGTTGACCCCAGCTGGTGCGGATCATCTTGAAGTACGGGTTGGTGTCATCGATGTTGATGAGCTTGTCGACCTTCAAAGTATCGGCCTCGTACACCAGCAGGTCGAGCGGCAAGCCCACCGACAAGTTGGACTTGAGCGTCGAGTCCATCGAGATCAGCGCGCACTTGGCAGCCTCTTGCAAAGGCGTTGCAGGCGTGA
>JAVLFO010000308.1:0-2137 GCA_046052805.1 Aquabacterium sp.
TGACCTTCTTGTCGGACACCGCTTCGGACACACCCATGTTCAGGGTGATCTTGGTCAGGCGCGGCACTTCCATGATCGACTTGTAGCCGAACTTGGCGACCAGGTCAGGAACGACCTTTTCGCGGTAAAACTGTTGCAAGCGAGCTTGTTGTTGAGCCATCGGGAACCTCTTCAAGCCTTGATGTCTTCGCCGCTGGACTTGTAGACGCGCACTTTTTTGCCGTCAGCCAGGAGCTTGATACCGACGCGGTCAGCCTTGCCAGAAGCAGGGTTGAAGATCGCCACGTTGGACTGATGAATAGGCATGGTCTTGTCAACGATGCCGCCAGTTGTGCCCTTCATTGGGTTGGGACGAACGTGCTTCTTGGCAACATTCACACCATCCACCAACAGATAGTCGGCATCAACGCGAGCGGAGACGGTGCCACGCTTGCCTTTGTCGCGACCGGCCAGAACGATGACCTGGTCGCCTGATTTAATCTTGTTCATGAGCTGTCCTTTGCGTTTGACCGAGGGTTACAGAACCTCGGGAGCCAGCGACACAATCTTCATGAAGCGCTCAGTACGCAGTTCACGCGTGACTGGGCCGAAGATGCGGGTGCCGATTGGCTCCAGCTTGGCATTGAGCAGCACAGCGGCATTGCCGTCGAACTTCACCAGCGAGCCGTCTTGACGACGAACACCCTTGGCAGTGCGAACGACCACAGCGCTGTAGACCTCGCCTTTCTTGACGCGGCCACGAGGTGCAGCTTCTTTGATGCTCACCTTGATGATGTCGCCGATACCGGCGTAACGACGCTTAGAGCCACCGAGCACCTTGATGCACATGACGCTCTTAGCACCAGTGTTGTCAGCGACGTCAAGTCGCGATTGCATTTGGATCATGGTTACCCCAACTTGGCCCGAACGGCTGCGCAGCCTCCCAATGAGGCAAAACACACAACAACGAACGGTCAGTCTTGGGCCCGTAGAACGGGCGGATCTGAAAAAAGCAACTGACTCCCGGAAGGCCTTGCCGCAGCGCTTGTTTTGCAATTTGAGTCTTGCATCCCAAACGAGGGCATTAGGAGGGAGTCCGCTGCTTGATCAGCGAAGCCTTGCATTATGCATGACTTTGCGTGGGCAGGTCAAGCGTTCGGCAAGTTATTTGAATGCGGGGCATCATGCCCCCGCGAACAGGGTGTGCCGCTCAGGCGGTGCCGCCCACGGTCAGGCCGTCGATGCGCAGGGTCGGCTGCCCCACGCCCACGGGCACGCTCTGGCCCTCTTTGCCGCAGGTGCCCACGCCGCTGTCGAGTGCCAGGTCGTTGCCGATCATGCTGACGCGGGTCATGGCGTCGGGGCCATTGCCGATCAGGGTGGCACCCTTGACAGGGTATTGGATCTTGCCGTTTTCAACCCAATAGGCCTCGGAGGCAGAGAACACAAACTTGCCGGAGGTGATGTCGACCTGACCACCACCGAAGTTGACTGCGTAGAGGCCGCGATCAATGGAGGCGACGATTTCTTGCGGGTCCTTGTCGCCGGCCAACATGTAGGTGTTGGTCATGCGGGGCATGGGCAAGTGGGCGTAACTTTCGCGGCGACCGTTGCCGGTGGGCGCGGTTTTCATCAGGCGCGCGTTGGTGGCGTCTTGGATGTAGCCGCGCAAGATGCCGTCTTCGATCAGCACGGTGCGTTGGCTCGCAGTGCCTTCGTCGTCGATGTTGAGGGAGCCGCGGCGGTCAGGCAGGGTGCCATCGTCGAGCACGGTGACGCCCTTGGCGGCCACACGTTGACCGATGCGGCCTGAGAAGACGCTGGAGCCCTTTCGGTTGAAGTCACCTTCCAGGCCGTGACCAACGGCTTCGTGCAGCAGGATGCCGGGCCAGCCGTTGCCCAGCACCACGGTCATTTCGCCCGCGGGCGCCGGACGGGCCTCGAGGTTGATCAGAGCGGCGTGCACGGCCTGGTCGACGTATTGGTCGGTGACGGCCTGGGTGAAGTAGGACAGGTCGTAACGACCGCCACCACCGGAGGACCCCACTTCGCGTCGACCACTTTGTTCGGCGATGACGGTGAGCGAGAGGCGAATGAGGGGGCGCACGTCGGCAGCCAAGGTGCCATCGGCGCGGGCGACCATGACAACGTCGTACTC
>JAVLFO010000309.1:0-2894 GCA_046052805.1 Aquabacterium sp.
TGTGGAAAACGGCACTGACCATGGTGTGCTCCTGTGTGGGGAGGTGCTTCAAAAAAGGTGCCTTCGGAACCAGGGGCGCAGGGCCCTTGACCTGGTCAACGCAAAGTGGACTTGCGTCGCCGGTGCCTTCATGGGCGCTCCGAGAGGCGGATCTCAGCAGGGATCGTTTTTTGGCGAAATCGTTGAGTTCAGTCAGGCGCTGAATCAGGCCTTGATCTTGAAGCTCTCGGCGTACTTCTTGGGGTCTTTGCCATCCCAAACCACGCCGTCCATGAGCTTGCTGGTGCGCATCACATCCTTGGGCACGCTGATCTTCAATGCGCCGGCCGCTTCCTTGTAGATGTCGATCTTGTTGACCTGCTTGGCCACGCCCAGGTAGTCGGGGTGGTCCTTGAGCAAGCCCCAACGTTTGTGCTGTGTCATGAACCACATGCCGTCAGACAGATACGGGAAGTTCACAGCGCCACCGTTGAAGAACTTCATGTGGTTGGTGTCGTCCCAGGTCTTGCCCAAGCCGTTTTGGTAGCGGCCCAAGATGCGCTGGTTGATGGCGTCCACACCCGTGTTCACGTAGGACTTGGCGGCGATGGTCTCGGCCATCTTCAGCTTGTTTTGCAGGCCGGCGTCAATCCACTGGCTGGCTTCGAACACGGCCATCATCACGGCGCGCGTGGTGTTGGGGTACTTTTTGGTGAACTCGTCGGTGGTGCCCAGCACCTTCTCGGGATGGTCTTTCCAGATGTCCTGCGTGGTGATGGCGGTGATGCCAATGCCGTCCATGATGGCTCGGTGGTTCCAGGGTTCACCCACGCAGTAGCCGTCCATGTTGCCCACGCGCATGTTGGCGACCATTTGCGGAGGCGGCACGGTGATCACCTTGGTCTCTTGCAAAGGGTTCACGCCTGACGCGGCCAGCCAGTAGTTCAGCCACATGGCGTGTGTGCCGGTGGGGAAGGTGTTGGCAAAGGTGTATTCGCGCTTTTCGGTGGCCAGCAGCTTGGCCAGCGATGGGCCGTCAACCGCACCCTTGTCAGCCAGCTTCTTGCTCAAGGTGATGGCCTGGCCATTGTTGTTGAGCGTCATCAACACGGCCATGTCCTTCTTCGGGCTGCCGACGCCCAGGTGCACGCCATAAATCAGGCCGTACAGCACATGGGCCATGTGCAGGTCACCGTTGACCAGTTTGTCGCGCACGCCGGCCCAGGAGGCTTCCTTGGACGGGATGATTTTCACGCCGTATTTTTTGTCAAAGCCCAGCACCGATGCCATCACCACGGAGGCGCAGTCGGTCAGGGGGATGAAGCCAATCTTGACCTCTTCCAGCTCAGGCTTGTCAGAGCCCGCGGCCCAGACGGCAGATTGGAGGCCCGGTACGACGCCAACGGCGCTCGCAGCGGCAGCGGATTTCAAGATGGTGCGGCGGGTCATTTTCAGATCCTGCGAGTTCATGGTGCAAAGCTTTCGTGTTGGAAAACAAAAAAGGTGTCGTCAGTGCGCGAATCCGTCACGCAGACAGACACACACACCGATGACACCTTTGTCGGAAGCTCAGGGCCCAACGTTGGGCACCCAAGGCACGCAAAGTCGCCGTTGACTTTGCTTGTCTTGGTTAACGCAAGCACTGTGCCAGGTTGGGTGCATCAAACGGGTGCAGTGCCCGTGCGCAGCTCAAAGGGCTTGCTTGGCTCAGCCCAGCAGGTCGGCCGCGTCCAGCAGCCGCTGCGCGACGTCGCTGAGCTTGATGCCCTTGTCCATCGCGGCTTTGCGCAGGCGCGCGTAGGCATCTTGTTCGGTCAGTCCCTGACGCTTCATCAAGAGGCCCTTGGCCCGATCGACCACCTTGCGGTCTTCCAGCTGGCCTTTGGCCTCGGCCAATTCGCGGCGCAGCTTTTCTTCGTGCTCAAAGCGGGCCAGCGCCACGTCGATCACGGGTTTGATGTGCTCAGAGGGCGTGCCGGCCGCCACATACGCTGACACGCCTGCCGCGATCGCCTTGCGCACGTGCGTGGTGTCGTCGTCGTCGGTGAGCATCACGATGGGGCGCCGCTCGTCGCGGGTGGCCATCACCACGTGCTCCAAGATGTCTCGCCCTTGAGACTCTGCGTCGACGACGATGATGTCTGGCTGGATCTGCGCGATGCGCTCTGGCAAGAACGCGTCACCAGGCAACGTCGCCACCACGTTGTGACCGGCTTCCAGCAAGGCGATGCGCAAGATGCGCGTGCGCTCGACTTCGGCCACCTCGGCATCGTCCGGCTCGAGCGACAAGGTCACTGGCAAGACGATCACAACGCGCAGAAGGGTGGCTGGGGCACTCATGGCCGTCATCATGCAACAAGCGCGCCCGGTGTCGGTGCATGGTGGCGCTGCCGCGACGGCCTACACTCGCGTCATGTCTGACCTGAACCCTGAGCTGTCCCCTGTCGTGACCACATCGCAACTGATTTTGGGCCTGGAGTCCTCGTGTGACGAAACGGGCCTGGCGCTGGTCGAGCTGCCTGCAGATGGCGGCGCGCCTCGATTGCTGGCCCACGCATTGCACAGCCAGATCGACATGCACCAAGCCTATGGCGGCGTGGTGCCTGAGCTGGCCTCGCGCGACCACATTCGGCGCGTGGTGCCTTTGGCAAGGCAGGTGCTGGCGCAGGCCGACAAACGCATGGCTGACGTCGATGTGGTGGCCTACACGCGTGGCCCTGGCTTGGCCGGTGCATTGCTGGTGGGGGCTGGCGTGGCCTGCGCGCTGGGGGTGGCCTTGAACAAGCCTTTGCTGGGCGTGCACCACCTGGAGGGACACTTGTTGTCGCCCTTCTTGTCTGCCGATCCACCTGAGTTCCCGTTTGTGGCCTTGCTGGTGTCGGGCGGACATACGCAGTTGATGCGGGTGGATGGCG
>JAVLFO010000310.1:0-11893 GCA_046052805.1 Aquabacterium sp.
TGACCTTCGTGCCCGGCGCCAACCTGAGCGTCAAGGCCAACGGCGATCAAGGCTTGCAGATGGAGAGCAGCGTGCGCAATGCCAGCGGCACCGTGACGCTGCAGGCCGCTGACTTGCAAGACGACAACAAAAACGTGCTGCTGCGCACGAAGGGCTTGAGCTTGGCCGATGGCCAGCAAATCGATGTCTCGGGCCGCTTTGTCAACCAAGTCATCGATGGGCCTTTGGTGGCGCCTCAAGCCACCAAGGGCGGCACCATCACGGTCTCGTCCGACAGCGGTTTGAGCCTGGGTCAAGGCAGTGTGCTCGACGTATCCGGGGGGGCCGTGTGGTCGCAGGGCAGCACCTTGCAAGGTGCGGCTGCGGGCAACTTGACGCTGGCTTCCAACATCAGCGCCGGCTTGCCGGGCGCGGTGGTGGGCACCACGAGCCTGCTGGGCGATCTGCGCGGCTTTGGCCTGACGCAGGGCGGCGCCTTGAGTTTGACCGCCTCCAAATTGCGCATTGGCACGCAGGCCTCAGGCGATGCCGATGAATTGCTGCTCACGCCGGACTATTTCGCCAGCAAGGGCTTTGGCTCTTTCGCCGTCAATGGCGTTGCGGGCATGACCGTGGCGGCCAACACCCAAGTCAACCCTCGCCAGCAAAATTGGCTGACCACCTCGGCCTTGAGCCGCGCGGCCTCTGACACCGCGCTGCGTCAGTTGGTGCGTGTGTACGACCAAGGCGACCATCTGCGCTCAGCCACCCCCTTGACGCTCTCTAGCAGCCGTGGGGCCGTGGTGGTGGGCGAAGGTGCGGTCATCACAACCGATGAGCAAGCCAAGGTCAAGCTGCAAGCCCAGACGGGCATCAACCTCGAGGGCAGCATCGTCAACCACGGTGGCAGCGTCGAGATGACGCTCAATACCCTGGATGACTCTTTGAGCGCTGACCGCAAAAACGAAGGCGTGATCTGGCTGGGAGCCAAAAGCTCGATCGACGTCTCTGGCATCTCGGTGCGCACCCCAGGCACAGGCGCTTTGGTGCAAGGCAAGGTACTCGATGGTGGTGTGGTGACGCTCGATGCCGGGCAGTCGACGACATCGGTGGGTGGCGTTGTGGTCATTGCCAAGGACGCGTCCATCGACCTCAGAGGCAGCAAAGACACCTTTGACACCCGCATTGCCACGGCCGCTGGCAACGTCACGCGCAAGGTCGAAACTGGCAGCGCGGCGGGCACACTGAACGTCACGGCCGCGCATGGCGCGGTGCTGGAAGGCGGCGTGCAGGCGCAAGGCGGCACGGCCAATGCGGTGGCCGGCAAGCTCAACGTCACCGTCGCAGCCAACAACCTGGACACCGATGCCGACCCGGCCAAGTCGGCTTTGCTGCCGGGTGTCTACCGCATCACTTTGCAGAAAGACGCCAGCCAGCTCAGCAGCGGCCTGGGCTTTGACCAGCGCCAGAACCTGGTGCAACAAGACGCGGTGTGGGGCAATGCCACCCTCTCGTCGGCATGGCTCAACAAGGCGGGCTTTGCCGATGTGAAGCTGGTGACGGGTGACCGCATTGAGGCCGCGCAAACGGCCACCATCGCAGCGCAGCGCAGCTTGACCTTGTCGGCACGCGCTCTGTATGCGGGCATGGACCAGGCCTTGACGTTGGCCGCGCCCCACGTGAGCGTGGGCACCGAGTTCAGCGCCAACAAAGACGCGGGCCAAAACGCCGATGCCACTGCCACTGCCGGCCAAGGGGTGTTCACGGTCAAAGCAGCGCACGTTGACCTCAACAACAAGCTGGCCTTGCAGGGCCTCAAGCAGTTCAACGTCGAAGGCCTTGCCGATGGCGACAAGTCGGCCGCCAATGCCGTGGCGTTGCGCTCGACCGATGGCTCGGCCGCACAGCTCGATGGGCAAGCCGACATCCGCATCAGCGCGGCTCAGGTCTTCCCTGAGTCCGATGTGTCGTACACCATCAACGCACCTGGCCGCACGGTCAGCTTCGTCAATGGCGATGCCAGCGTGGGCAAGCCCATGTCGGCTGGCGGGCAGCTCACGGTCAATGCCGCCACGATCAACCAAGGTGGCGTGCTGCGCGCACCCTTTGGCCGCTTGAGCCTCAATGCCAGCGAGATCAACCTGAAAGCTGGCAGCGAGACATCGGTGTCGGGCGCGGGCATCTTGGTGCCCTTTGGCTCGACCGTCAACGGCGCCACCTGGTCGTATGCCGACGCCAGCGACACCCGCACGGCTTTGCTTGACAAACAAATCACCCTCAACACAGGCGCCACAGGCAAGCTCACGGTGGACAGCACCGCGTCGGTCGACGCCCGTGGCGGTGGCGATGTTTACGCCCGCGAGTTCACCGCCGGCCCTGGTGGCTCGAAAGACATTTTTGCCGGCGCAGCCGCCGGTGCCTTTGCGGTGGTGCCTTACGACTTCGCCAACCAGTCGGGCTATGCGGTGTCTGACCGCGCGCTCCTCAATGCCACCGATGCATCGGGTGCCAAGGCCAGCATCACCCCAGGTCAACAAATCACCTTTGGCGCCAATGGGGTCTTGCCCGCAGGCACCTACGTGGTCTTGCCTGCGGCCTATGCCTCGATGCCAGGCGCGTTTTTGGTCAAGGCCGATACGGCCAAGGCCCGCTCGGGTGCGGCTGACTTCAGCGCCCCGGTCTACAAGCTGGACGACGGCTCTTCGTCGGTCGTGGGCAAGGTGAGCTACGCCGGCACGCCTTACCAAGACACCTTGGGCACGCGCTTTGTCGTCATGAACAACGCGACCTCGGGCAGCTACGCTCAGGTCACCCTGACCTCGGGCAATGCCTTCTTCGCTGCCCAAGCGGCCAAGTCTCAGGTCGCCGCGCCCGCACTGCCCAAAGACGGTGGCTCGGTGCGCATCATCACTTCCGTGCTCAACCAGTTGGGGCAGGGCGTTTTGAAGATGGGCGGTGATGCCCTCACCGCAGGCTCGACTGGCGGCACGCTTGAGCTGGGCGTCAAGCGCCTGCACATTGGCGATCAGGCCGGATCTGACGCCACGGTCAGTGAAGTGTCGGCCTCGGCCCTCAATGCCACGGGCGCACAGACGCTGATCCTGGGCGGCACCCTGGCCGATGGCAGCAACGCCAATGGCGAGCGCACCATCCAGGTCACCGCCACCGACGTGAAGGTGGATGCATCGGCCAAGGCCGGTAGCGTCAAGGCGGGCGATGTCACCTTGGTGGCCACAGACAGCGTGACCGTGGGCGAGCAAGCCGTGATCGAAGCCTCGGGCACGGGCTCGTCGCAGGCGTATCACGTCGATGGCGATGGTGCCTCGGTGCGTGTGAGCGCCAATGCTCAGGCCAGCCTGACCCGCACACCTGGCGACAAAACATCGGGTGTGCTGACCCTGGCCAAGGGCAGCCAGCTCAAGGCCAGCACGGGGGGTGTTTTGCTCGAAGCCACGCAATCGGTGGTGTTGAATGACAGCGCCAAGCTGTCGGCCAAGTCCCTGTCTTTGGGCGCGCCTCAGCTGGCCTTGGGCAACGCGCCCACCGACACGACCGCCTTGCGCTTGGGCGGAACCTTGCTGACCCAGCTGGCCCAGGTCGATGAGTTGACCCTGCGCAGCTACTCGTCGATTGACTTCTACAAGCCATCTGGCGCTTCGTCGGGCCCAGCGCAGCAGGCTTTGGGCGTGGGCGGCTCGACATTGAAGAAGCTCACCTTGGACGCCGGCACCTTGCAGGGGCACAACGGCGTTTCGGTGCGGGCACAAGCTGGCGAGGTCTTACTGGCCAACACATCGGGTGCCAGCAGCACGGCTTCGCGTACTTCGGCTGACACCGGCACCTTGCGCATTGAGGCCACGGGCAACGCGGGCGACATCGTGCTGGCCACGGGTGCCAGCGCTGGCTCGGCGGTTCAGTCTTCTGCGGTGGGCGTCAGCGGCTTTCAAAACACGCTATTGAACGCACAGCGCAGCGTGGTCACAGCCGGGCATGGCGGCACCACGGGGGCAGACGACACAGGCGCGGGCGCCGCCGGCGGCTTGAATGTGGCGGGTCAGCTGGGCATCACAGCGGCCAGCTTGACCGCTCAATCGGGCGCCAACACCAAGGTCGTGGCCAGCGGTGGCGTGACCATCGCCAGCAACGGCCAAACGGCAGTGGCCCCATCCGGTTTGGGTGCGCATCTGGTGGTGCAAGGCAGCACGCTGCAACACAGCGGCGTGATCGATCTCAAGTCGGGCGCCGTGACCCTGCAGGCCACGGGCGCGGGCAGCGCCACGTCGCCGGCTTTGAACCTGTTGGACGGCGCGAAGGTGCTGGTCCAAGGGGTCTCGACCACTGTCGGCAACCAGAGCGTTGACACCCTCGGTGGCGTGGCCCGTTTGGTGGCCACACAAGGCGACATCGCGCTGGCCAAGGGCGCCACCGTGAACGTCTCTGCCGCTGGCGCAGCGCAAGGCGGCCAGCTGTTGGTGCAAGCGGCCAATGGCAAGGTCGACCTGCAAGGCAAGCTGCTGGGCACCACGCAAGCCAGTGCCCAAGGCGCGTCCTTGCTGATCGACGCCCAGACGGGCGTGAAGCTTGATGCCTTGGCGGCCAACCTGGTCTCTGCCACGCAAACAGGCGTGCGCAATTTTGGTCAGCAGGTGGCTGTGCGCAGCCGCGGTACCGAAGGCCTGAGCCTGAGCACTGGCCAAAGCATCCAGTCCGACAACATCGCCTTGGTGTCTGACGCAGGCAGCGTGGTCATCAAGGGCGCCTTGAACGCCGACACGGCACATGGCGGCAGCATCTTGGTCGCAGCTGGCAAGGACCTGGTGCTCGATGGCGCCAAGCTGAGCGCCAAGGCCACCTCCGACAGCGCCAATGTGGTTTACAGCGCGGGTCGCGTGGACTTGCAGTCGGCCACCGGCACGGTCAAGGTCACCAACCAGACGCAGATTGACTTGAGTGCCGCACGTGCGGGCGCGGTGGGCGGCGTCTTGGCGCTGCGTGCTCTGCGCACGGCCGATGGCACGGGCGTCAACATCGATCCCATCAATGCGACCCTCGTCGGCATGCGCGCCGTGCAAGTCGAAGGCGTCAAGGTCTGGAACACCAATGACAGCGGCCAAGCCGTCACCACCTTGAACGCCAGTGGTGCGGGCTCTGGCGCTTTGGGCTTGGGCACGGTGCTGCAAGATGCCAAGGCCTTTGCAGGCAATGCCAGCACCATCGTGGACAAGCTCAGCGGCGGCCAAGCCGACCTGGCGGGCGTCATGAGCGTGCGCTCTGGCGAAGAGGTCGTTGCCACAGGCAAACTCAAAGTGAGTGAGGCGTGGAACCTCGCGGCGCTGGACGAGTCCGGCGCGCGCGCGGCAGGCGACTCGGCCGTGAACCTCACGGTCCGCGCTGCCGGCGACATCAGCCTGCAGGCTTCGGTGAGCGATGGCTTTGCCAACACCACGGCCAGCGGCGCAGCACTGGCTGGCCCCGCCGGCGACATCCGCATCGTGGGTGGTGCCGACACGGGCAGTGCCAACGTCATGGCCACACGCCTGGACAAAACCGGTGATGTGGTCTTGGGCTCGACCGCCACCACCACGCCGGTCTTGGTGCGCAGCACCACAGGCACGGTGCAAGTGGCCGCCGCGCGCAACGTCGACCTCGTGGCCAAGGGCGCTGCCATCTACACCACGGGTCAGCAGGTAGATGCCAATGGGCAGGCTGGCTTTTCCAACCCAAGCTACACCACGCCCAACCCGGCCAGCCCCAAGCGGCCATTGACGGTGGTGCCCAGCACGACAACCGCCTCGGCGGCCTTCAACAAAGAAGGCGCTGGCATGACCTACGTCATGCCGACCAATGGCGTCGGCCTGTTCTACACGGGCGGCGGCAACGTGTCTATCAAAGCGGGCGGCGATGTTTTGGGCACCCAGCTCAACACCAACGTGGCCACCAACGGCAGCGCCACGGGCGGCACGGTGGACACCACCGCGCCCAGCAACTGGCTCTACACAAACTACGTCGAGACCACTCAGCAAACCTCATGGTGGTCGCGCTACGACAAGTTCACCCAGGGCGTGGCCACATTGGGCGGTGGCAACGTCACGGTGCAGGCGGGTGGCTCTGTGCAGGACCTCAAGGTCGCTGCTTTGGGCAGTGGCTTCCAGCAGGCCACCACCGGCATCACCAAGAACTTCGGCGCAGGCACGGTGGCCGTGGTGGCGGGGCAAGACATTTTGGGCACCACCGCCGTCAACACGGGCAGCAGTGTGAGCCTCACGGCAGGCAACAACATGGGGCCCACCGTGCGCGCTTTGACCTCGGGCATGGCCTCGTCTGGCGTGTCGGTGCTGCACTTCAATGGCAGCAACCAGGTCAATGCCCTGGGCAGCGTGCAACTCGGCGCAGTGGCCAATGCGGTGCGCTCGTCGCAGTTCTTGGCGCAACTGGCAGGCAACGCCATCACGGCTGACAAGCTGTCTACCGCTTACACGGCCGTCAACAAGTTGGGCGCTCAGTCTGACTTGCAGGTACAGGCCGTGGCCGGTGACGTGGGCATGGCCAAGACCGACAACAACCCGTTCTACAACGATGTGACCGCATCGGCGCAAACCCCCAAGTCCATCATCAACTGGACGGCCAAAGACATGGTGGTGACCGCGCCCAAGGGCAGCATCAACTTGCTGGCCGCACAAACGCAGCAGTTGCCCGCGCAGGGTGGTCAGCTCAAGCTGATCGCAGGACAGTCGCTCACCACGAGCGCCTTGTCGCAACGCGGCGCAGCCGATGGCGGATCGAACGACACGGCCTCGGCCACGCCACTTGGCATCGACACCTCCACGCAGCGCAACCCGGTGGTGCTGGTGGCGGGGCAAGGTGACCTGAACTTGGGCGGCGCCAGCTTTGTGCGCCCGGTGCAGGCCTACGCCGGCAACGACATCGTGGTGTCGGGCGGTGTGGAGGTTCAGCACCAGCAAGCCACCGAGCTGAGCGTTTTTGAAGCTGGGCGCGACATCCGTCTGTCGGTCAATGGCGTGAGTGGCGCCATCACGGTGCGCGGGCCCGGCGATGTGCTCATGGCCGCGGGACGCGACATCGACTTGGGCGAAGGCCTGGGTGTGGTGGCCAACGGCAACAGCAGCAACACGGCCCTGGCGGGCAAGTCGGCCAACATCAGCTTGATGGCGGGCACTCGCTTGTCGGCCCTCGATGCCACGCATGCCTTGGCCGAAGGCCGCGTGCCTCAATTGCTGGGTGGCTTTGCTTACCTGACGCAGCAAAGCGCTGACACACAGATGGCATCGGTCAAGCAGGCGCTGAGTTTGCTCGGCGTGGCTGCCACCGACTTCGACGCTTCGGTGGCCTCGGCCAAGGCGGCCTTTGTGGGCAGCTTGGGTGCCAGCTTTGCAGGTCTGTCAAATGAGCAGCGTGTGGCGGCGTTCAATGGCCTGAGCGCCGACGTGCGGGGCCTGTTCATCAAGAACTACCTTTCGGCCCACGTCTTGGGCGATGTGACCCAAAAGACGGTCGACGCGCCCCAAGACTTCCACTTGGGCAGCTTGGTTCAAAAGGCCTTGGTGGCAGCGGCACCTGAGGCGCGCTCGGGCTTGGCTGCTCAAGTGGCGGCGGTGCTGCAGAGTCCTTACCAGGCTCAGCTCTTGACCCACATGGCGGCGCTGACGGGCAAGTCAGGCATGACCGTGGCTCAGGCCATGGACGCCTTTGCCGCCTTGGCTCCGGCACGCCAAGCCCTGTTCATGCAGCAGGTGCTTTACAGCGAGTTGCGCCAAGCCGGCCGCAGCGCGGTCAATGCAGCCACCGACGTGCAAAAGGTCGCTGACTACCAGCGCGGCTACGACGCCATGGCGGCGATGTTCTCGCCTCAACATGCACAGGCTTCTGGTGACATCAGCATGCCGCTGACCAAGGTGCGTAACTTCCAGGGCGGCGACATCAACCTGCTGGCGCCGGTGGGCAACGTCAATGGCGGCTTGTCATCGGGCAATTCCACCGAGTTCGGCGTTGTGGCGCTGGCCGGTGGTGCTGTCAATGCGGCACTCAAAGGCAACTACCTGGTCAACACCTCGCGCGTCTTCACGCTGGGTGGCGGTGACCTGTTGATGTGGTCGTCTGAGGGCAATGTGGACGCCGGTAAGGGCGCACGCACGGTGTCCGGCGCGCCGGCCCCGGTGTTCTACCTCGACAGCAACGGCACGCTGCAGGTTGACACGTCTGCGGCCATCACGGGCAGCGGCATCGCCTCCAGCCGCGACCTCGACGTCTATGCCCCGCATGGCATCGTCGACTCGGGTGACGCAGGTCTGCGCTCGGCCGGGGCGGCCTCGCTGGGCGGCGCACGCGTGACCTGTATCGGATGCTCGTTCGGCGGCAGCGTGGTGGGCTTGTCATCGCCTGCGCCGGTCGCGGCGCCTGTTGCGGCGGCCACGGCCTTGCCTGACAACACCAAGGCGGGTCCGGCCGCCACCGAGTCGGACGATGACAAGAAGAAGAAAAAGAAGAAGCGTCAGATCCAGATCGACTTCTTGGGCTACGGCGTGGCATTTGCCAACCCACGTCATTGGCTGCCGGTGCCCAGCTTGAGCGACTGGTGGACCGAACAGGCCAGCGCCGCAACCAGCACCGCCACGGGCCCCAAGGCCTTCTTGCTGAGTGCGCTCGACAACGTCAAGCGCCGCTGGAACTGAGTCTTTTTATCCAAAACCCCCCGCATCGAGCGTGTGCTCGAGCGGGGGATTTCATGCGGGCGTCACATGCCGCACAGACCATTACGCCTTGGTGTCTTTGACACCGAACCGACATTTTTGAGAGAACGACTGGACAAGCCATGCGCCAAGCATTGACTGCATTTTCGATGGCCGCTCTGGGCCTGGCCCTGATCCCGAGCACCGCCCACGCCTGGTGGAACGGTGACTGGAAGCACCGCACCAAGGTCACGCTGAACACAACGTCTGCCGGGGTCGAAACCACCGCAGCCGAAAGCGGCATGGCCGTGCCCGTGCGCTTGCACTCGGGCAATTTTGATTTCTTGGGCGCCAAGCCCGACGGCTCGGATCTGCGCCTGGTCGCTGCCGATGACAAGACGCCTTTGAAGTTCGTTGTAGAGCGCTTTGACGCGACCAATGAGCTCGGCCTGGTGTGGGTGCAAGTGCCTGCCGTGGCCCCAGGCACCGACAAAAACACCGTGTACGTGTATGCCGGTAACGAGGGCGCTGCCGCTGAGGCCGCCAATGCCAGCGAGGTCTTTGACAGCGTCACGTTGGCCGCTTGGCATTTTGGCGAGAAGGGCGGCGTGGCCGTCAGCCACAACGGCTTGGTCAAGGCCACAGGCGCGGTGGCGCTCAACCCCAATGGTCTGTTGGGTGACAGCGCCAAGCTGACTGGGGCCGCTGTGCAATTTGAGGCCAACGACAAGCTCAAGGCCGCTTCGGGTGCGGCTTACTCCGTCAGCCTGTGGGTCAAGCCTGCCGCTGCGCAAGGCGATCTGTTCACACAAGGTGCGCTGCAGATCAAGCTCGATGGCGGCAAGGCCCAGGTGCGCTTGGGTGCCTTGCAGTTGGCTGGCGGCGATGTGGCTGTGGGCGCTTGGTCTCATGTCGCGATCACTTTGGGTGCAGGCAAGGGCACCTTGTACGTCAATGGCACGCAAGCAGCGCAGGCTGATTTGCCAGCCGGCGTGCCCGCCATCGAAGGCGCCGTGTCCTTGGGCAACGGCCTGAGTGGCGAGCTTGACGAAGTCCAAGTGGCTGCCGCCACGCGATCGGCTGACTGGGTCAAGCTGGCCGCAGCGGCCCAGCGCGGCGATGCCAAGCTGGTGGCCAGCGTGGGTGAGACCGAAGACAGCGCTGGCAGCGAAGGTGGCGAGCCAGGCTACATGGGCATCTTGATCAAGAGCCTGACGCCCGACGCCAAAGCGGTGATCGCCATCTTGGCTGTGATGTTTGCGGTGGCCGTGTGGGTCATGATCACCAAAGCCATCCTCGTGGGCAAGGCCGACAAGGACAACAACCTGTTCTTGCGCCGCTTCCGCGACGCCAACGACGACCTGTTGCAGCTCGAAAAAACCGGCGCTTACGCCAACTCATCGCTGTTCCGCCTGTACCAAGCGGGCGTGCGTGAACTGGTCAAGCGCAATGTGGGCGAGTCGGGTGCGGCGCCTTTGGGCGGCGCATCGATCGATGCGGTCAAGGCCTCGATCGATGCCGACCTGGTCCGCGAAAACCACAACCTCAACAAAGGCATCGTGCTGCTGACCATCGCGATTTCGGGCGGCCCCTTCCTGGGCCTGCTGGGCACCGTGGTGGGCGTGATGATCACCTTCGCGGCCATTGCGGCGGCGGGCGACGTCAACGTCAACGCCATTGCGCCTGGTATCGCGGCGGCCTTGCTGGCCACGGTGGCCGGCCTGGGTGTGGCCATCCCTGCTTTGTTTGGCTACAACTACCTGGCCGCACGCATCAAGAACATCTCGTCTGACATGCAGATTTTTGTCGATGAGTTTGTGACCCGCGTGGCCGAGCGCTACGGCGCTCGCTGAGCCGAGGCCAGACATGTCAGGCGACGTCAAGTCAGACAACCAGCCGTACGACGACATCAACATCACCCCGATGTTGGACCTGGCGTACGTGCTGCTGGTGACCTTCATCATCATGACCACCGCATCGGTGCAAGGGGTGAAGGTCAAGTCACCCACCACGATGGCTGCCAACAACCTGGCCAAGCCGCAGACGCGGGCCATCACCATCACGGCCGATGGCGCGATGTACCTCGATGCCTACCCCGTGACCATCGACCAGCTCGGCACCAGCCTGGCCCAGTACAAGGCGGCCAACCCCAACATGCCCGTGGTGCTCAAGGCCGACGAGGCCACGCAGTACGACAAGGTCGTGCAAGTGTTGGAAGTCGCCAAGAAGCTCGACATCACCGAAATCGGTTTGGTCACCAAGCGCGCGCAGTAAGCGCTCAGGCACATGCAAGTTCAAGACGAAGCCAAACCCTACGACACCATCAACGTCACGCCCATGCTCGACTTGGCGTACGTGCTGCTGGTGGTGTTCATTTTGATGACAACGGCCTCGGTGCAAGGCTTGAGCGTGAGCATGCCCAAGCCCAGCAACAAGCCAGCCACTGAAAAGCACGAGCTGTTGCTGATCCAGGTGGCCCCGGACGGCACGTTCTATCTCAATGGTGCGCCGAAGTCATCGGCTGAGCTGGAGTCCGACATCAACGCGGCCAAGGCCCGCGACCCCAAGATGTCGGTGGCCATCAAGGGCGATGCCAAGGCGCAGTACGCCAAGGTGGTATCGGTCATTGACCTGTGCAACAAGTTGCAGGTCAGCATGGGCATCATCACGGCGCGGATCGGGACCTGAGCATGAGCACGACGACGTTGCCCGTCTCTGGTTCGCCCATCGCAGAGGCATCTGACAAGCGCAAGTTGGCCTTGTGGTTGATCGCCGGTCTGGCTGTGCTGG
The DNA here is from genome assembly GCA_046052805.1 of Aquabacterium sp. GTDB lineage: Bacteria > Pseudomonadota > Gammaproteobacteria > Burkholderiales > Burkholderiaceae_C > Aquabacterium. The sequence continues at coordinate 11,457 of JAVLFO010000310.1, forward strand.
CCTTGCTGGCGTGGGGTGTGAGCCACATCAAGCTGTCTGGCTCAGGCAGCAAGCCCAAGCAGCAGACCGTCAAGATCACCTTGCCTGACACGCCGCCACCACCGCCGCCCAAGCCCGAAGAAAAGCGGCCCGAGCCCAAGCAAGACAACAAGCCCCAACAGCAGCAAGAGCAAAAGCAGGCGCCGATTGCGCCGCCACAGACCAAAATTGACGAGGCATCCAGCAGCAACGGCAGCAGCAACTTACCGCCGTCTGGCAAGGTCGAAAACGAGTCCAGCAGAGGCATCGTCAACACAGGGCCTGGTGGTGGCGTGCCCAGCGCCGAAGACCGGCGCAAGAGCCAGTTCTACGTCAACAACATCCGCCGCGCGCTCAAGGAAGAGTTGGAGCGCCACCTTGACACCGAAGAGCGCCAGCTCGTCGTGACCTTTTCTGTG
>JAVLFO010000311.1:0-8315 GCA_046052805.1 Aquabacterium sp.
TAGGCATTGGCCATGGCAGCGGCAAAGCGAGGTTCTGCTGCCGTGTAGCTGATGTTGATGACGTTGGATTCTTTGGATGGGATGACGTCGAGGTTGCGCGAGAGGCCTTCAACCAGCCACGAAATCATGTCGCCGTCACCATTGGTGGCGTCCATCCAGTCTGCTCGCACCTGTGGCAATTCATTCAGGCGCAGGGCTTTGACCACCGCCCGCGCAACGCGATCGCTCTTGACGACTTCGATTTGCGTGGTCATGTAACCGGGCGCGTTCATGCCGGGCAGGATCATGCCGGCGATGGGGTCGGGCGACTTGACGTCGATCACGACCGCAGCTGCCCCCGTGTACTTTTTGGGCAGGATCAAGCTGATGACCAAGGCCAGCAAGATGGTCGAGGCGAACACCGCCGCAAAGAGGACTTTGCGCGCCTTGAGGGTGGCAATGAACTGCGTAAATGACATGTGGCTTTCCTGACTATTTCACCAACAGGGCTTGGCCGTTGGGGCTGGTGGCCGCAACGAGCTGCGCTGTGAATTTTTCTTGAAGGGCGAACGCTTGGTCGGCATCTTGTGCGGAGCTGATGCGCTGCGACACGCGAACCAAAATGCCGTCTGTGGTTTTGCCCGCCAAACCTTCTTTCAAGATGGTTTTGCGAATGGCCCACGGGTTGTTCGTGTAGTTGTCGCCGATGCGGATCCAGTAGCTGACAGCCTCGATGCCTGCGTTGCCCTGGGCAATCATTCTGTAGCCATTCACAGGCTCGCCGCTTTGTGTTTTGACCGGGAACGTCTGGGGGCTCAGGTTCAGTACCTGCAGGCCCTGCGCGGGGTAACACAGCTCAGGGCGGTGAATTTTGATTTCTTGGCGTTGTGACGCGCCGTAAGCTACCGCGAGCATGAGCATGTGGCCAGCGTCGTCGGTGTAGGTCCTCATGACCTGGTCGTCGTAGGGCTGATCGCGGGAGGGCGTTGAGGCCTCTGCGCTGGTCGAGACTTGCGGCATGTCAATGCCCGTGCTCCGCCAAGCGCCAATCTGCTCTGGAATGGCTTTGTTGAGCTCTGCCTTTGGTACCGTCTCGTCAAGCTTGGGTTTGAGCGCGTGACCAGCCACCACTGCGCTGAGCAATGCAAGGGTCAAAGTGGCGGTTCGTAATGTGATCACTGTTGATGCGTGCGCTTGGCAGCCTGGGCTGTCGGTTTATGCAAACTGCATGCCACATGAAGGATTTGTGTCAATTGCAGCATGGCGGATTTTCAACCGCCATCCGCAATTTCGGCAGGCTGTCAGGAAACTTTCGCGAGAAAGTCTTGATATGCCAACGCGATGCCTTCTTTCAAGCTGGTCTTGGCCGTCCACCCCAGCCCGGTCAAGCGAGACACATCCATCAGCTTGCGCGGTGTGCCGTCAGGCTTGGTGACGTCAAACCGCAGGTCACCTTGGAAGCCGACCACTTCGAGCACCGTTTCAGCCAGTTCGCGGATGGTGACGTCGGTGCCCGTGCCGATGTTGACCAGTGGGCCGTCGTAGCCCGACTGCATCAGGTGCACGCAGGCGTCGGCCAGGTCGTCGGCGTACAAAAACTCGCGCATGGGCTTGCCAGTGCCCCACACCTCGAGCTGGGTGTCGCCGCGCAGCTTGGCTTCGTGGGCCTTGCGGATCAGGGCGGGCAGCACGTGGCTGTTGTTGAGGTCGTAGTTGTCGTTGGGCCCGTACAGGTTGGTGGGCATCACGCTGATGTACTGGCGGCCAAACTGGTGGTTGTAGGCCTCGCACAGCTTGATGCCGGCAATTTTGGCAATGGCGTAGGGCTCGTTGGTGGGCTCGAGCAGGCCGGTCAAGAGCGCGTCTTCGCTCATGGGTTGCGGGGCCAGCTTCGGGTAGATGCAGCTGGAGCCCAAGAACATCAGGCTCTGCACGCCAGCCAGGTGGGCGCCATGAACCAAATTGGCCTCGATCATGAGGTTTTGGTAGATGAAGTCGGCACGATAGATGTTGTTGGCGTTGATGCCGCCCACTTTGGCCGCAGCAATGAAGATGTAATCGGGCTTTTCTTCGGCCAAAAACGCATGCACAGCGCTTTGGTCAAGCAGGTCGAGTTCGCTGTGGGTGCGCGTGACGATGCGCTCAAAGCCGTCGGCCTGCAGCCGGCGAACAATGGCCGAGCCCACCATGCCGCGGTGGCCCGCCACATAAATTTTCGCGTCAGCTTTCATGGGGTTCCTGGATTTGAGGTTTGTTTTTGAAGAACAGGCCGAGCACCGAGTCGGTGCCGATGGTCAGCGCCGTGGCGACCATGAACAGCAAAATGCCGGCAAAACCATGAACGAAACCTTGCCCGGCCTCGTCACCAAAGTAGTAAGTGACCAGCACCAAGGTGACCACCCGCGTGACGTTGGATGCAAATGAGATCGGGAAGATCAGCAGGGCCAGGGCGATGTTGCGGGCGCGGCTGGCGTGCTGCTGTACGCTCATGTAGAACACGCCAATGGCCTCAAGCGCAAACACCGAATTGATGCCTGAGCACGCATCGGCCACCAGCAAGCGGTATTGCCCAACAGTGAGTGTGACGCCGCTGCGTCCGATGGGGTAGCCGGCCGCGTGCAGCAGCCATTCGGTCACGACCGACACGCCCATCTTCAAGGGGGCCGTGATGCTGTCAACCACCGAGCCGGGCAGGGGGGTGAGGAACACCAAGAACAGCAGCGGGAACCACATGTGCTTGAGGCCCGAGGTGCCCGCGTACAGCAGCAACACACCCGACAAAACGAAGATCTGCGACAACACCTCGATGAAGAGAATGTCTTGCGAGCGGCCCAGCACATAGGCCAGCAAGCCCAAGCCCAACACCAGGCTGCCTGCCACGGTGTTGGGCGCACTGGCGCGGCTGCCCAGGGTGGGCCAACGCTGCCAGGTGAGCCAAAGGGTCAAAGCCAGCAGCACAGGCCCGTGTCCTTGCCCCACGATGTTCCAGACCATGCGGTCGAGGGTGACGTAGGTGGGCACGTACATGGCCAGCAGGCCCATTGCGACGAGGATCGTTTCGTTGCGGCTCACCAAGTGAGCGCGCTGTGGATGGCTGGCCACGGTGTTTGCTGCTTTCTGAGTCATGCTGATGCCAGTTTAGTGGGCAAACGTGTCAAGCCATACGCCCAATCATGGGGCAAACCACAAAAGCAAAACGCCGCTCAGTGGCGGCGTTTGTGGAGATGGCAGCGCTCAGGGCGTTTTCTCGGGACGCTGAGGTTGGTTGCCCATCAGCATGGTTTTGACCATGCGGAAAATGAACACCGAGTTGGTGACCGCGTAACGTTTGGCCAAGCGGCGTGGCTCACTGGCCAGACGGTGCAGCCACTCCAGGCCCATGCGCTGCATCCAGACCGGCGCACGTTGGATGGTGCCAGCGTGGTAATCAAAGGCGGCGCCCACGCCCAGCATCACGGCATTGATGCGACCGCGGTGGGCAGCCATCCAGCTTTCTTGCTTGGGGCAACCCAAACCCACGAACAACACGTTGGCGCCCGACTTGTTGATCAGGTCAACGTAGTCTTGGTCTTCTTGTGCGCTCAGTTGGCGGTATGGGGGTGACACGGCGCCGGCAATGCGCAGCTTGGGGAACTCGGCGTGGATGCGGCCAAGCAGCTTGGCCAGGGTGTCTTCGGTGCTGCCGTAAAAGAACACCGATTGGCCAAGCTTCTCAGCCACAGCCAGGTAACGCCAGGTCAGATCGGGGCCATTGATGCGTTGTTGGCTGCTGAAGCCTTCGCGACGCAGCGCCCAAGCGACGGGCGCGCCATCGGGCAATGTCATGTCGGCGTGGCTCAGCACAGCGTTGAAGTCGCTGCATTGGCTGGCGGTGACCACCGAGTGCACGTTGCACAGAGTCACGTAGCGAGACTGGCGTTGCGAGCTCCAAGCCACGATGCGCGAGATGACGTCATCCCAGCTGACGGCATCAATGTGCGAGTCAAGCACATACGCACCACGACGCATGAAGCTTTTGTTGGGCTTGAGCTTCAGGCGTGTCAACACCCGTTCGTGCTCTGCGAACGACAGTGATGGGTAGCCGAAGTTAGGGTCTGGATGTCTCATAGACTTCCCCGGTTGGGGTTTTTTTGCTTGGCAGAGCGGCGTCTGGGCGCTGGACTCTTCCCTGGTGTTAAACATTCTAGGTGTCGGTCTTGGGTCGGCACTCAGGGAAAGCCACCGATTCGCGGTTAGGAGTTTCCCGGTGATATCGGACATCTACGGCGACCGCTTGAGTCAGAGTCCGCTAGGCTAGCTTGGTTCCTTTGTCAGTTGCTATCGTTAACCCGGGCGGGTTGTTACCAGTCGTTGAACGGCGGAACTTCCACATGGTTTGCGACACAATCACCGCAGTTGAGTGCGCTGCGCGTGCTCTGGTCGATCCCTCTACGTTTGAAGGCCACCCATGGCGTTGCAAGCTTCCGAGGCGCTCAAGACCCCACCACCTTCTGTTGACCACGGGCAAATTTTCTTGCCTCTGTGGTCGCTTGGGGTGTTTCTGCTGGGGTTCTTGGCGCTGTTTGCCCCTACTTATTACCGCTTGGCACACACTTCTTGGGCATCTGATGACCAAGGGCATGGCCCCATGATCATTGCGGCGAGCATGTGGTTGCTGTGGTCAAAGCACAAGGTTCTGTTCGATCGTCCAGCCAAGCCTGCGGTGGGCTGGGCCTTCGTGGCTTTGGTGCCCGCCTTGATCCTGTATACCGTGGGCCGGTCGCAAGCAGTGGGTGAGGTTGAGGCTTTGGCTCAAATTCCCGTCATGGCCGCAGGCGTTCTTTTGCTTGCCGGTACCAGGGGTTTGCGACTGGTGTGGTTTCCGATCGTTTTTTTGATTTTCTCGGTGCCGGTGCCCGGCGTGTTGGCGCAAGCGATCACGATGCCCTTGAAGATGGCGGTGTCTGTGGTGGCTGAGCAGGTCCTGTATTGGATGCACTACCCCATCGGTCGCAGCGGCGTCACGCTGACCGTCGGCCCCTACCAATTACTGGTCGCTGACGCTTGCTCGGGCCTGAATTCCTTGTTCACGCTCGAGTCGTTGGGGCTGCTGTACATGAACATCATGGGCTACAAGTCACGCGTGCGAAACATCTTGCTGGCCGTGATGATCGTGCCGATTTCTTTCGTCTCGAACGTCACACGCGTCATCACCTTGGTCTTGCTCACCTACCACTTGGGCGACGAGGTCGGGCAAGGCTTTGCGCACAGTTTCTCCGGCATGGTGTTGTTTGCTGTTGCGTTGGTGCTGACTTATGCGTTTGACCAGTTGCTGGCCAGGCGGTTTGACGATCAAGGAGGCGCACGTGCAGGCCGCTGATTCCCTGAAAACGGTGCACCGTTCACTTTTTGTGGCGCTTGCTTTGATGTTGATTGCTGCGGCAATGGCTTGGGTTTTGACGCCCCGGCATTTCTTGGCCGATGATTTGGTGCCCGTTCTCATGGACGAGGTTGCACCTGTACAGATTGGCGAATGGCGGGTGGACCCCGATCAGGTGCCGGTGTTGGCTGACCCGCAGGTCCAGGCCAAGATGGATGCCATTTATTCGCAGTCGGTTGCCCGGACTTACGTCAACAACAAAGGGCAGCGGGTGATGTTGTCCTTGGCATATGGTCGCGACCAAAACTCGGAGTCCACTGCGGCTCACCGGCCGGAGTTTTGTTACGTGGCTCAGGGGTTCATGATCACCAAAGTGGGGGCGCGACCGATGTCTTTGCCGACGGGCGGCCCTGTTGCCATGCGACTGATCGCCACCGAAGGGCGTCGCATGGAGCCCATCACTTACTGGGTGACATTGGGTGACCAGGCTTCTTTGCCTGGTTTCAAGCGCAAGCTTTTGCAGCTTCAGTATGGCCTTCGCGGCGACATCGCCGACGGCATGTTGGTGCGCTTGTCGTCGATCGGGTCTGACCAAGAGGCTCAGTTCAAGCTGCAAGAGGCTTTTGCGCGTGATTGGTATGCGGCAACCCGTGGCCCGCTGAAGTCGCGTATTTTCGGGTCCTGATCAGGACCTCTGTGTTTGTTTCTCGTTTCAATGGATGCGTTGTTTCATGTCGAAAAAAGTAGCACTGATCACGGGTGTGACTGGCCAAGACGGCTCTTACCTGGCCGAGTTCCTGTTGAAGAAGGGCTACGAGGTGCATGGCATCAAGCGCCGCTCCTCGCTGTTCAACACCGACCGCATTGACCACCTCTACCAAGACCCGCACGTTGACAACCGCAACTTCGTGTTGCACTACGGCGACCTGACCGATTCGACCAGCTTGGTGCGCATTGTTCAAAAGGTGCAGCCTGACGAGATCTACAACTTGGCCGCGCAAAGCCACGTGGGCGTGAGCTTTGAAGAGCCCGAGTACACGGCCAATGCCGACGGCATCGGTGCTTTGCGTTTGCTCGAGGCCATCCGCATCTTGGGTCTGGAGAAAAAGACCAAGTTCTACCAAGCCTCCACCTCTGAGCTGTACGGCCTGGTGCAAGAGATCCCGCAGCGCGAGACCACGCCTTTCTATCCTCGCAGCCCCTACGCGGTGGCCAAGCTCTACGCCTACTGGATCACGGTGAACTACCGCGAGGCCTATGGCATGTACGCCTGCAACGGCGTGTTGTTCAACCATGAAAGCCCCGTGCGTGGCGAGACGTTCGTGACGCGCAAGATCACGCGGGCCATCAGCCGCATTGCTTTGGGCCTGCAAGACTGCCTGTACCTGGGCAACATGAGCGCGCTGCGCGACTGGGGTCACGCCAAAGACTACGTTGAGATGCAGTGGTTGATGCTGCAGCAAGAAGTGGCCGATGACTTCGTGATCGCCACGGGCGTGCAGTACAGCGTGCGCCAGTTCGTTGAGTTCTCGGCCAAGGAGCTGGGCATCACCTTGAAGTTCGAAGGTGACGGCGAACAAGAGGTGGGTTACGTCACCGAGATCGCGCCCGTCAATGGCGAGTTGCTGGCCAAGTGCAAGGTGGGCGACGTGATCGTCAAGGTTGACCCCCGCTACTACCGCCCCACCGAAGTCGAGACCTTGCTGGGTGACCCTGCCAAGGCCAAGGCCAAGCTGGGCTGGACGCCCACCACGACCCTGGCCGAGCTGGTCAAAGAGATGGTGCTGAGCGACTACACCTCGGCCAAGCGCGACAGCCTTGTCAAACTGGCTGGTTTCCAGGCTTACGACTACCACGAGTGATGGCTTTGAGCATGCGCATCGCAGCCCCCCGTAAACCTGTGGCAACCGACGTGCTGGCCTTGTCTGTGGGCTTGCTGGCCTTGTATGCCATGACGGTGTATGGCCTTTTGCAAGACGGCTCGGCTGGTTTGTGGAGCCAGGGCGAACACAGCCACGGCCCGATCATGTTGAGCCTGGCCATGTGGCTGTTGTTCAACCGCTGGCGTGAGTTCGAGGCCCAGCCCGCGCACCTCAATGAGGTGCCCGGGCAAGCCTGGGCTTGGCCTGCGTTCGCGGTTGGCACGGCTTTGTTCGTGGCGGGCCGCTCGCTGGGTATCATCTATTTTGAGGTGGGCTCGTTCATCCCGATGTTGATGGGCGTGGTCTTGCTCGTGGGCGGAACGCCCTTGCTCAAGCACGTGAAGTTCCCGGTGTTCTTCTGTCTCTTCATGGTGCCCTTGCCAGGCTTCTTGCTCGACCCCATCAGCCACTTCATCAAGCTCAAGGTGTCCATCGTCACCAACGAGGTCCTGTGGCATTTGGGCTACCCGATTTCGCGCAATGGCGTGGTGCTCAACATCGGCCCTTACCAGTTGTTGGTGGCCGATGCCTGCGCTGGCATGCGAACCCTGTTCATGCTCGAAGCCATGGGTATTTTTTACCTCAACGTGGTGCGACACAGCTCGTGGCTGCGCAACGTGGGCTTGGCGATGCTGGTGGTGCCCATCTCGTTCACGGCCAACACCATCCGCGTGATCGTGCTCACGTTGATCACCTACCACTTTGGTGACGAGGCAGGCCAGGGCTTCTTGCATGGCTTTGCGGGCATCGTGCTGTTTGCCAGCGCCATGTTGTTGATGATGGGCTTGGACACGTTGTTCCGCGCCATTGCCAAGCCTGAAGCCGCACCCATGCCAGGAGCCTCAGCATGAACGCGTTGAGCGCCTATGTGCGTCCTCCGTCCATCAAGTTGTGGCAGCTGAGCCTGGCCTTGTTGATCATGGCCTTGGCCATGGCAGCCGCTGAGTTTTTCAAGCCGTCGCGCTTTTGGTCTGACGAGTTGGGCAACCCCCGCTACGAGCACATCATGCCCAAGGCCCTGTCTCTTATACACATCTGACGCTGCCGACGAACTC
>JAVLFO010000312.1:0-2770 GCA_046052805.1 Aquabacterium sp.
CGGCAGCGTCAGATGTGTATAAGAGACAGCACGTGGAGGGCTACGGTGGTGGCGGACAGGTTTTTGACTGGTCCTTGTTGCCGCTTGATCTGCCGCGGCCCATGGTGTTGTCGGGTGGTTTGCACCCTGGCAATGTGGGTGAGGGTGTGCGGCGAGTGCGGCCTTGGGCCGTCGACGTGAGTTCCGGCGTGGAAGTGAGCAAGGGCATCAAAGATGCCGCACTGATGCGCCAGTTTTGTCAGGCCGTGCGGGCGGCCGATCGGCATGGTGCCGAAGTTGCGTGATGCGCAGCGCAATCCAACCCCAAGTCATGCCCGCATGGTGAGTTCATTGAGAGTGACATGCTGAACTATCAACAGCCCGACGCACGCGGCCACTTTGGCCCCTACGGCGGGACCTTTGTCTCTGAGACCCTGATCCACGCCCTCAACGAGTTGCGTGACGTCTACGAACACTACCGCCACGACGATGCTTTCAAGGCTGAGTTCCGTCGCGAGCTGGCCAACTTTGTCGGCCGACCCAGCCCGATCTACCACGCCGACCGCCTCAGCCGCGAACTCGGTGGCGCTCAGATCCACCTCAAGCGCGAAGACCTCAACCACACTGGCGCCCACAAGATCAACAACACGATCGGCCAGGCTTTGTTGGCCAAGCGCATGGGCAAGCCCCGTGTGATCGCCGAAACCGGCGCGGGTCAGCACGGCGTGGCCACGGCCACCATCTGCGCGCGCTACGGCATGGAGTGCGTGGTCTATATGGGCGCCGAAGACGTCAAGCGCCAGTCGCCCAACGTCTACCGCATGCACCTCTTGGGTGCCAAGGTGGTGCCTGTTGAGTCGGGCAGCAAGACCCTGAAAGACGCGCTGAACGAAGCCATGCGCGACTGGGTCACCAACGTTGAAAACACCTTCTACATCATCGGTACGGTGGCGGGGCCGCATCCGTATCCGGCCATGGTGCGTGACTTCCAATCCGTGATCGGTGAAGAGTGCCTGCAGCAAATGCCGATTGCCATCGGGCGTCAACCCGATGCGGTGGTGGCTTGCGTGGGCGGCGGCTCCAATGCCATGGGCATCTTCTACCCCTACATCCCGCACGAAGGCGTTCGCCTGATTGGCGTTGAGGCGGCAGGCGAGGGTGCTGCCAGTGGCAAACACTCGATGTCGCTGCAAATGGGCGTGCCGGGCGTGTTGCATGGCAACCGCACCTACCTGCTGCAAGACGAAAACGGCCAGATCACCGAAACGCACTCGATTTCGGCCGGTCTCGACTACCCCGGCGTGGGCCCTGAGCATGCTTACCTCAAGGACATCCACCGCGCCGAATACGTCGGCATCACCGACAAGGAAGCGCTGGAAGCCTTCCATCGCCTGTGCCGCACCGAAGGCATCATCCCGGCGCTGGAGTCGAGCCATGCCGTGGCCCATGCCATGAAGCTGGCCGCCACCATGCGCCCTGATCAGCACGTGCTGGTCAACCTGTCGGGTCGGGGTGACAAGGACATTGGCACCGTGGCCGACCTCACCGGCGCAGAGTTCTACTGCCGTCCGTCGTGCCGGGGTCAGTCGGTCAAGGGAGGTCTGTGATGAGCAGCACCGTGACCCGCCTGGACCACACCTTCGCCGCGCTGAAGTCGCAAGGTCGCAAGGCGCTGATCCCCTTCATCACCTGTGGTGACCCGTTCCCTGAAAAGACGGTCGACATCATGCTGGCCATGGCCAAGGCCGGTGCCGACGTCATCGAGTTGGGTGTGCCGTTCTCTGACCCGATGGCCGACGGCCCGGTCATTCAAAAGGCCGCTGAGCGTGCCTTGACCAAGGGCATCTCCTTGAACCGCGTGCTGGCCGATGTCAAAGCTTTCCGCGAACAAGACGACACCACCCCTGTGGTGCTGATGGGCTACGCCAACCCCATTGAGAACCACGACCTGCGTCATGGCGCCGGCAGCTTTGTGCGCGATGCCAAGGCCTCGGGTGTGGATGGTGTTTTGGTGGTGGACTACCCGCCAGAAGAGTGCGAAGAGTTTGCGGCCCGCTTGAAGGCTGCTGACTTGGCCCCCATTTTCTTGCTGGCGCCCACATCGACCGAAGAGCGCATGGCGCAGGTCGGACGTGTGGCCGCTGGCTACGTTTATTACGTGTCGCTCAAGGGCGTGACGGGGGCCGGTCACCTGGACACCGGCGCCGTGGCCGACATGGTTCCCCGCATCAAGGCGCACGTGAATGTGCCGGTGGGTGTGGGTTTTGGCATCCGTGACGCGCAGACCGCCAAAGCGGTCGCGGCCGTGTCCGACGCCGTGGTGATTGGCTCGCGCATCGTGCAATTGCTCGAAACGCAAACGCCAGAGACGGTGGCTGCAGCAGCCGGTGGCTTCATTGCCGAAGTCCGCGCTGCCCTTGACTCTTTGAAAGGCTGACCATGAGCTGGCTCGAAAAACTGCTTCCCCCCAAGATCCAACCGACCGACCCGTCTGAGCGTCGCTCGGTCCCGGAGGGCTTGTGGGTCAAGTGCCCCTCGTGCGAAACCGTTCTCTACAAGAACGACCTTGAAGCCAACGTCAACGTCTGCCCCAAGTGCGGACACCATCACCGCATTGGCGCGCGCGCCCGCCTGGATGCCTTCCTCGATGCCGAGGGTCGCTACGAGCTGGGCCAAGAGGTGCTGCCCGTTGACCCCTTGAAGTTCAAAGACAGCCGCAAGTACACAGAGCGCCTCAAGCAAGCCATGGAAGCGACGGGCGAGACCGACGCCTTGGTGGTCATGGGCCTGT
>JAVLFO010000313.1:0-6885 GCA_046052805.1 Aquabacterium sp.
CACGCAGGCCAGATGGGCCACCCGCGCGGCCTGCCTGTGGCGCACTTGCCGGCTTTGAGCGCGTTGCAAGGCGATGAGGGCGCGCGCCACGCCATGGACTGGTCTTCGGCACACCGGCTGCAGGTCGACGACCCTGGCGTGCTGCGCGACATCGACACGCCTGCTGACCTGGGTTAGCGCATGGCGGGGGGGGGGCTTGGCCCCAGGTACCATCGGCACCACCGATTTGCCTGGATCGTTCCATGACAGCCGAAGTGCCCACCGCCGCCACCGCCCCCTCTGCATCGACCTGGCAGCGCTGGCGTCGTCCGGTGATTGGCGTGGCCTTGGGTGCCGCCGCCTGGACCGGCGTGGTGGGTGTGTGGCTGCCCGACTGGGCGCGTCCGCGCGCAGAGGCTGAGGTCAGCAAGGCCCTGGGCACACCGGTGCGCATCCAGGCCATCGAGGTGCACCCATGGACCTTGACCGTGGCCCTCCAAGGCCTGAGCGTGGGCCCGCAGGACGCGCCCATCGCCCAGCTCAGGCAGGCTTTGGTGCAGCTCTCGCTGGAGTCCGTGTGGCGCCTGGCACCGGTGCTCAGCCGGGTCACCCTGGACGAGGCAGACATCTACATCGAGCGGCAAGCTGCTGAGCGCTTCAACTTCTCGCCCATCCTGGCGCACCTGCAGGCCCAACCCGCGTCCCAACCCAGCGCCGAGCCTGCGCGCTTTGCCGTCTTCAACATCGCCTTGAATGGCGGGCGTGTGCGCTACGTGGATCAGGTGCTGGGGCAGACCCATGTCATCGACCAAATCCAGCTGGGCGTGCCGTTTGTCTCCAGCCTGGCCAGCTTCCAGAACGTGGATGTGCAGCCTTTGTTGGCCGCGCGCATCGACGGCGCGCCTTTGCGCATCGAGGGGCGCACCTTGCCCTTCACGGCGGGCCTGCGCTCAGAGGTCAAGCTGCAGTGGCGCGGTGTGAACGTGCCGCAATGGGTGGCGGCTGCCAAGCCTTTCATGCCCCCCCAGCTGCAAGTGCAAGCCGACAGCGGGCAGTTGGACACCGACCTGACCGTGCAGTTCGAAGAGCGCAAGCCGCCCCAGGTGCCGCGGCTGGCCATTACGGGTGGTTTGAGTCTGAGCAAATTGGCGCTGCAATCGCCCAACTTGCCCGGTGTCGGCGCTGTGCAAGCCGGTTGGGCCGACCTGAAGGTGCAGGGGCTGGACCTCTTGCCCATGGAGCATCAAGCCAAGGTGCAGTTGATCGACCTCAGTGGTTTGACGGTGCACACGCAGCCGGCTGGCAAGGCCGCTGCCGTGACCGCTGCACGTGCCGGGGTTCCGGCTGCTGCCCCAGCCACGCCAGCCAAATCAAGCGAAGCCTTGCCAGCGCCTTGGGCCTGGCATGTGCAAACCCTCAAGCTCAGCGCCCCTGAGTTGGCCTTGCAAACGCTGCCGCAAGCGGCATGGCCCGCGTTGCGCGATGTGGCGGTGTCGGTCCAAGGCCTCGATGGTGGCGCCAAAGCCGCGCCAGCTGCCTGGACCTTGAGCCTGCACGATGCCCATGGCGCCGAGGTGCAAGCCAGTGGCCATGCCCAACTCAGCCAGCAGGTGCATGACGCCACCGTGAGCCTCAAGGGCCTGGCATTGAAGCCCTGGTTGGACACGGCCAAGGCCATTGCGCCCATGCCCGTGGTGGTGCAGCAGGGCGACTTGGGGCTGCAGCTGAACGTGCAAGCCCACCTCTTGCCCCAGGGCGATCAACCCGCCTCGGTGGCCATCACCCAATCGCAAGTCACGCTCAGCAAGGTGGCAGCCACCACCGCACAGGCGGGCGACAAGCTCGCTTGGGCCGACCTGGGCCTCACCGGCATCGATGCCCAACTGGCCCTGGGCGATCAGCCGGGTCTGCGCAAGCTGACGCTGGGCGACATCACCCTCGATGGCTTGAATGCCGTTTTGACCCGCAACGCGCAAGGCCAATGGCTGGGCATGGCTGCGCATGCATCACCTGCATCTTCAGCGTCATCAGCGAACAAAACCGCCAAGGGCAAAGCCACGAGCCCATCGCCTTTGCCCGACGTGCTGGTGCAGCAATTGAGCTGCAAGGCCTGCCAGATCAAGGTGACCGACCAGACCGTGCAGCCGGCCGCGCAGTTCGTGCTGGCGCAAACGCAGCTGAGCGTGACCGGTGCCTCCAGCCAGCTCGACAAGACCTTGCACGTCAAGCTCAACACCTTGGCCCAAGGCCAGGGCCGCGTGCAGTTCGATGGCGATGTGCGCCCACAGCCTTTGCTGGTCAAGTCGACGGTGAACGTGGTGGGCCTGGACCTGCGCGCCATCCAGCCCTACATCGACGACAAGGTCAACGTGCAACTGGCCGGTGCCAAGGCCCACGTGGGCGGGCAGTTGCAAGTGCAGGACGTGGCCAAACAAGGCCTGCAGGTGCGCTACAAAGGGCGTGTGGCGCTCAGCGACTTGCGCGTGTTGGACCGCGTCAACGAGGCCGACTTCTTGAGCTGGCGCCAACTGGCCCTCGACGGCATGGACGTGAGCTGGTCAGAGCAAGCCCTCGACGCCGACCTGGGGCGCATCAGCCTGCAAGACTTTTACGGCCGCGTCATCATCAACCCCAACGGCAAGATCAACCTGGCGGGCATCGTGCGCCACGAGGCCGATGCGCCCGTGCGCTCCCTGACCACGCCGGAGGCTGCACCGGCATCCACGGGCGCCAAACCCGTGACGACGACGGTGGCCTCCAGCATGCCGGCAGCCTCTGCGGCATCGGCCCCCGCTGCCGAGGCGCCCGCCAAGCCCATGCAATTGCGTTGGCAAGGCATTGCCTTGCGCCAAGGTCGCATCGACTTCACCGACAACTTCATCAAGCCCAATTACTCGGCTCGCCTGACGCAAATCGACGGTGCGGTGTCGGCCGTGTCGTCGACCCAGGCCGAGCCGGCCCAGGTGGCGATCTCGGGGGCGGTGGACGATGCCGCGCCACTCAAAGTCACCGGCACCTTGCACCCGCTGGGCCCCAAGCTCTTCACCGACATCGAAGGCTCGGCCAAGGGCATTGAGCTCACGCGCTTGACGCCTTACGCCTCGCGCTACGCGGGCTACACCATCGACAAGGGCACGCTGTCGGTCACGGTGCACTACAAGGTCGACAGCGGCAAGCTGCAGGCCACCAACCAGATCTTTTTGGACCAGCTCACCTTTGGCGACAAAACCGACAGCCCCGAGGCCACCAGCCTGCCGGTGCGCTTTGCCGTGTCTTTGCTGAAAAACAGCCAGGGCGAGATCGATGTGAACCTGCCCATCTCGGGCTCGCTGGACGACCCGCAGTTTTCGGTGGGCGGCATCATCTGGCGCGTGCTGGCCAACCTCATCACCAAGGCCGTGACCGCGCCGTTTGCCCTGCTCAGCGGCGGCGGCAGCGACGAACTCGGCTTTGTGCCTTTTGATGCCGGCGTGGCCGAACTCAATGACGCCGCCCGTCAGCGCCTGGACACCTTGGCCAAGAAGCTCACCGACCGCCCGGCGCTCAAGCTGGAGGCCACCGGCCACGCCGATGCTGCCGATGTGCTGGGGCTGCGCCAGGCGCATGTGATGGGCCTGATGCGCGCGGCCAAGTCGCGTGCCACCGGCCAGCCGCTGGACGACGTGCGTGTGGAGGCCGCCGAGCGCAGCACCTGGCTGTTGGCCGCCTACAAAGCCGCTGACATCAAGAAGCCGCGCAACCTGGTGGGCTTGGCCAAAACCCTGCCCGATGCCGAGATGGAAGCCTTGCTCCAAGCGGCTGCACCGGCCGATGCCGAGGCCTTGCGCGCGCTGGCCAACCGCCGGGGTGACTTGGTCAAAGCCTATTTGTCGACCCGGCTGCCACCTGAGCGCGTGTTGCTGACCGCCTCGAAGTTGCCCACTGACAGCGCCGCTGCGCCCGCCTCCTCAGAAGACAAAGCCCCCGTGGGGCCGCGCGTTCAGTTCGCGGTGCGTTGAACCGCGTGGCCCTTTGATACGGCCCTTTCGGCAAGATGTCACGGTGGCAGGGCCTGGCTGAGCCCAGCGCCCTCAAGCCGCGCAAACCCGTGCCGAGAACGACGCATCGGAGGTCTGTATGAGCCCCATTTCGTCGATCGCCTTGTCGGGTGTGCAGGCGGCTTCCACCCGCATGGACGCGGCCGCCCACAACATCGCCAATGCCCAAACCGCTGGGTTTCGGCGTGAGGTGGTGCAGCAGCAAAGCCAGGAGGGCTCGGGCGTGGTGACCTCGGTCGGCCAAGCCAGCGAGATCGGCTCTGACCTGGCCGCCGACCTGATCGAGCAAAAGCAAGCCAGCTACCAGTACAAAGCCAACCTCAAGACTTTGGTGGTGCAGGACCAGATGTTGGGCAGCTTGCTCGATGTGAAGGCCTAGGCCTCAAAATCGGGGCATGTCGCCCCCGACCCACCGACGCCTCATTGCCCACCTCGACATGGACGCCTTTTACGCGTCGGTCGAACTGCTGCGCTACCCCGAGTTGCGCGGGCAGCCCGTGGTCATTGGCGGCGGACGCGACCGCCAGCCCCAGCTCATGGCCGATGGGAGCAGGCGCTTTGCCACCCTGCGCCAGTACACCGGGCGCGGCGTCATCACCACCGCAACCTATCCGGCCCGTGCCTTGGGCGTGCATTCGGGCATGGGGCTGATGAAGGCTGCGGCCCTGGCGCCCGATGCCGTTTTGCTGCCCGTGGACTTTGAGCAATACCGAGCCTGCTCGCGTCAGTTCAAGGCGGCCGTGCGCGAGCTCGCGCCGGTCATGGAAGACCGTGGCATCGACGAGATCTACCTGGACCTGACCGACCTCCCCGGTGCGCAAGACGGCACGCCGGAGGATGCGCTGGCTGGCGTGCGGGCACTGGCCGCGCAGCTCAAGCAGGCCGTGTTCGATGCCACCGGTTTGACCTGCTCGATTGGCGTCACGCCCAACAAGCTCTTGTCCAAGCTCAGCTCTGATCTCGACAAGCCCGATGGCCTGACGGTCCTCATGCCCGAAGACATCGCCACGCTTGTGTGGCCCTTGCCCGCCAGCCGCATCAACGGCATCGGTCCCAAGGCCAGTGAGCGCCTGGCGGCGTTGGGCATCCACACCATTGGCGAGCTGGCCGCGTTCGACGTCAACACCCTGTGCGCCACCTTTGGCAGCCAGTACGGCGTGTGGTTGCACGAGGCCGCGCATGGCCGCGACGAGCGGCCGGTGGTCACCCACCGCGACCCCAAGTCCATCAGCCGCGAGACCACCTTTGAGCGCGACCTCCACCCCCGCGACGACCGCGAGGCCTTGGGCCGCATCTTCACGCGCCTGTGCGAGCAACTGGCCAGCGACCTCGTGCGCAAGGGTCACGTGGGCCGCACCGTGGGCGTCAAGCTGCGTTACGACGACTTCAAAATCGTGACCCGCAGCGTCAGCATGCCCACCGCCACCAGCGATGCCGCCGTGATCCGTCAATGGGCGGGGCGCTGCCTCAAAACCGTGCCGCTTGACCGCCGCTTGCGCCTCTTGGGCGTCAAGATGGAATCGCTGTGCAAGCCCGATGCGCTGCCCTCGGTTGATGGCGCAGACGGGCCCTCCGGCCCAGGCAGCTTGCCGGTCCAAGAACCCCGCGCCCCCTGGTCTTTGCCTTTGTTTGACGACATCTGATGAGCAACCACCGCATCCTCATTGAACCTGCCGGTTTGGCCTTTGAGGTCGAGCCCGATCAAACGGTGATGGACGCGGCCTTGGCGGCAGGCGTGTCGCTGCCTCGTTCATGCCGCAATGGCACCTGTCGCACCTGCATGTGCCAGCTGCGCAGCGGCCACATCGACTACCGCGTCGAATGGCCTGGCGTCAGCTTTGACGAGCGCGATGACGGCTGGATCCTGCCCTGCGTGGCCGTGGCCCTCAGCGACCTGGTGCTCGATGTGCCTGGCGCGGCTCAGTCCTGAACCTTGGCAAAGCGCGGCCGCATCACGCCGTCGACCTCCACGTCCTCGGTGAACATGGCAAACGGGCGCACCCACATCGCGCCTTCGCCATACAAGGGCTTGTAGAGCACCAGGGGCTCGCAGGTCTCGCTGTGGCGCACCACGCCGATGACCTCGTAAGGCAGCTTCTTGTAGTGCTCATACAGGCCCAGCTCGATGTGGGGCAGAGGGGGCAGGGTGTGGTTGTCGCTCATGTCCCCATTGTCGGGCAGGCCATGCCAAACCGCGCGATGATCACGCCTCACGCCATGTTGGCGATCGATTCCACAAGCCACACACCATGATCGACCTGTACTACTGGCCCACGCCCAACGGACACAAAGTCACCCTGATGCTGGAAGAAGCCGGCATCGCCTACCGCCTGGTTCCGATCCACATCGGCAAGGGCGAGCAGTTCGCGCCCGACTTCTTGAAGATCGCGCCCAACAACCGCATCCCGGCCATTGTTGACAACGAGCCCGCCGACGGCGGCGCGCCCTTGAGCCTGTTCGAGTCCGGCGCCATCTTGCTGTACCTGGCCGACAAGACCGGGCAGTTCATTCCGGCCGATCTGCGTGGCCGCAACGAGGCCTTGCAATGGCTGTTCTGGCAGATGGGCGGCTTGGGCCCCATGGCCGGGCAGAACCACCACTTCACGCAGTACGCGCCCGAAAAAATCCCCTACGCCATGGAGCGCTACGTCAAAGAAACCGCGCGCCTGTACGCGGTGCTCAACAAGCACCTGGCCGAGCGCAGCTTCATCACGGGCGATGCCTATTCGATCGCCGACATGGCCTGCTACCCCTGGATCGTGCCGCACGAGCGCCAGCAGCAAAACCTCAACGACTTCCCGCACCTCCAGCGCTGGTTTGAAGCCATCGCGGCACGCCCGGCCACGCAGCGCGCCTATGCACGCGCGGC
>JAVLFO010000314.1:0-9931 GCA_046052805.1 Aquabacterium sp.
CATGGTCATGTGCAAAGGCTTCGTGTGGGTGTGGCGTTGGGCATCAAGGGGTGCGCAACACCGGCAAAGCCTCGGCACGCGTGGGTGGGCGGATCGTGGGCAAACCTCGCACGACATCGCGCACTTGCTCGCGCAGCCAGCGGCTGGCCGCCGAATGGTGAGTGAGGTCGTGCCACAGCTGGTAGTAGTTCATGGGCGGGAAGGCCACCGGGCATTTGATGATCTTGACGCGCATTTGCTGAGCGTAACGCTCGCAAAACCGGCGCCCCGTGGTGAGCACCAGCCAAGAGCCCGCCACCATGTAAGGCAGCTGCGCAAAGTGCGGATTGCGCACCACGATGTTGCGGCGCAGCCCTTGCATGCTGAGGTGCTCGTCAATGATGCCGACCGCGCCGGGGTGCAAGGACGGGGGTGCCACGTGCTCAGCCGCCAGGTATTGATCGACGGTCCAGGCCCGCCTGCCCTCTTTGGGCAACTTGGCGGCGGGGTGGTCTTCAGAGACCAGGCAAACCACCTCGTCGGTCACCAGACGCCCGAGGTGCAGCTCATCAGAGGGCTCGAGCCAATTGCCCACCACCAAGTCCACCTCGCCACGGGCCAGGCTGCGGCGATAGTCCAGGTCCACACCCAGCTGGATCACCTCCACGCGGATGTTGGGTGCCAAGCGGCGCAGGCGCAAGGTCAGCTCGGGCAGAAAAAAAGGATCGAGGTAATCGGTGGCGGCGATGCGAAAGGTCAGGTGGGTCGTGGCTGGGTCAAAATCACGCACCGAGCTGGTGTGGCCGAACATGCTTTGCGCGTGCTGCAAGATCGCAGCGGCAGGTTCCAGCAGGCTCAAAGCCACGTCGGTCGGGGCCATGCTTTGGCCGCATCTCACCAGCAAAGGGTCGCCCGTGAGCTCGCGCAGCCGCCGCAGCTGTGAGCTGACGGCGGGCTGGCTGGACTTGAGGCGGGTGGCCGCCCGTGAGACGCTGCATTCGGTGATCACGGTGTGCAAGACGCGGATGAGGGACAGGTCGATCTTCTCGAAAAGCGCGCTCTTGCTCATAAGCCAAGTCCAATGATGGATATCGCTGGGATGGTATACCGCTTGCATGCACTGGCGCTACCCTCATGAACATGGAGGCAACACCTTTTGCCCCATGCTGCAGGCACACACACCATGACCGCATCCAAGCTCGACACCCCCGCCCGCCCCATCCGCTTTGTGCACCAAGGTCGGGTCCAAGAGGTCGCTGCGCTGCCCGCCACCACGACCGTGCTTCAGTGGCTGCGGGAGCAAGCCCATTGCACCGGCAGCAAAGAAGGCTGCGCCGAGGGTGACTGTGGCGCATGCACCGTGGTCGTGGGCGAGCGCAACGAGGCCACTGGCCAATGGCAACAGCGCACCGTCAATGCCTGCATCCAGTTCTTGCCCACGCTCGATGGCAAGGCCCTGCTGACGGTCGAAGACATCACCGCGCAAGAAGCGCCCCAGCTGCACCCTTGCCAGCAGGCCATGGTGGACTGCCACGGCTCGCAATGCGGTTTTTGCACACCGGGTTTTGTGATGTCGATGTGGCACCTGTACGAAGGCCACGACAGCGCCCCTGCACGCGAAGACGTGGCCGACGCGCTGGCGGGCAACCTGTGTCGCTGCACGGGCTATCGCCCCATCTTGGACGCCGCCCAGCAGATGTTTGAAGCCCCGCGCGTGCGCTTCGACCCGAACGCCACGCTCGCACGGCTTGACAGCTTGGACGACGACGGCGAACTGGTTTTTGACAGCGCCCCCCTGCCCTCGGCGCCTGCGCAGCGCCACCACTTTGTCGCGCCGCGCAAGCTCGACAGCCTGGCGCAGTGGCGCGAGACGCTGCCGCAAGCCACGCTGCTGGCTGGCAGCACCGACATCGGTCTGTGGGTGAACAAGCAGTTCAAGGACCTGGGCGATGTCATCTACCTCGGGCGCGTGGGCGAGCTGCAACACATCCGCCCATGGGGCACGGATGCGTTGCAGCCAGAAGGCCTGGAGATCGGCGCGGGCGTCAACCTCGAAGCCGCCTGGTCCACCCTGGCCACCCACATCCCGTCTTTGCGCGAGGTCTGGTTGCGCTTCGCTTCGCCACCCGTGCGCCACGCTGGCACATTGGGCGGCAACCTGGCCAACGGCTCGCCCATCGGCGACAGCGCCCCCATCTTGTTGGCTTTGGGCGCCAGCTTGGTGCTGCGGCGCGGCGCTCACACCCGCGAGGTGCCCTTGGCAGACTTTTACCTGGGCTACATGCGCAACGACCTGCAAAGCGGCGAGTTCGTGCAAAGCATCAAAGTGCCATTGCCACACGCTTCGCGCGGTGAGGTCATGCGAGGCTACAAAGTCTCCAAACGCCGCGACAGCGACATCTCGGCACTGTGTGCCGGCCTGTGGCTGAAACTCGATGGCGACACCATCGTGGACGCTCGGCTCGGCTGGGGCGGCATGGCCGCCACCGCACAACGCGCAACCCAAGCCGAGGCGGCTTTGCGGGGCCAGCCCTGGACCGAAGCCACCTTGCGCCGTGCCCAAGCCGCATTGGCGCAAGACTTCGCGCCCCTGAACGACCTGCGCGCCACGGCCAGCTACCGCCAACGCGTGGCCGGCAACCTGCTAGAGCGCTTGTGGCTAGAGACCCGCCCCGTGAATGCCCTGGCCTTATCGCAAACCCAAGTCTGGCCCACCCCCGCTTGAGCAAGGGCATGAGCAACACCATGAACACCCAAGCCCGCGCCGCAGGCGCCCCCTTGCCCCACGAGTCGGCCCACTTGCACGTGGCCGGACAGGCTCCTTACATCGACGATATGCCCGAGTTGGCCGGCACCCTGCACGCCGCGCTCGGCCTCTCGCCAGTGGCGCACGGCAAGCTCTTGAGCATCGATGTGGCGGGGCTGCGCGCCCTGCCCGGCGTGGTGGCCATCTTCACGGCGGCCGACATCCCCGGGCCCAACGACTGCGGCGCCATCGTCCACGACGACCCCATCCTGGCTGATGGCCACGTGCACTACCTCGGGCAACCCATGTTTGCCGTGATCGCGCATGATCGCGACACCGCCCGCCGCATTGCCGCGCAAGCCAAGGCGTTCGTGCAGATCGAGGCCCTGCCCGCCCTGCTGACGATGGAAGCCGCCCATGCCGCCCAGCACCATGTGGTGCCCCCCATGCGCCTGCAACGTGGCGATGCAGACACCGCCCTGGCCCAAGCAACACAGCGCTTGCAAGGCCACTTCGAGCTGGGTGGACAAGAGCAGTTCTACTTGGAAGGGCAAATCTCGTACGCCATACCGCGCGAGAACAACGGCATGCTGGTGCACTGCTCAACGCAGCACCCCAGCGAAATGCAACACACCGTTGCACACGCCCTGAAGCTGCATGCCCATCAGGTGCAGGTCGAATGTCGGCGCATGGGCGGTGGCTTCGGTGGCAAAGAATCGCAGTCGGGGCTGTTTGCGTGCGTGGCAGCCATCGCGGCCCAAGCCTTGAAGCGCCCCGTCAAAATGCGCCCCGACCGCGATGACGACTTCATGATCACCGGCCGACGCCACTGCTTCATGCACGACTTTGACGTGGCCCACGACGCACAAGGGCGCGTGCTGGGCGCCAAGGTGCAGATGGTCTCGCGCTCGGGTTTTTCGGCAGACCTGTCTGCGCCTGTGATGACACGGGCCCTGTGCCATTTCGACAATGCCTACTGGCTGCCGCACGTAGACATCAATGGTTACTGCGCCCGCACCAACACCCAAAGCAACACCGCCTTCCGTGGCTTCGGTGGGCCGCAAGGCGCCATGGCCATTGAAGTGATCATGGATTCGCTGGCGCGCAAGCTGGGCATCGATGCCCTGGATGTGCGACTGGCCAACCTCTACGGCACCGACACGCACAACACCACGCCCTACGGCCAGCGCGTCGAAGACAATGTGTTGCTGCCGCTCATCACCGAGCTGGCCGCCAGCAGCGACTACCGTGCCCGCCGGCAGGCCATCGACACGTTCAACGCCGCCAGCCCCATCCTCAAAAAGGGCCTGGCCCTGACGCCGCTCAAATTCGGCATCTCCTTCAATGTGGTGCACCTCAACCAGGCCGGTGCACTCGTCCACATCTACAACGACGGCAGCGTGCTGGTGAACCATGGCGGCACCGAAATGGGCCAAGGACTCAACACCAAAGTGGCGCAGATGGTGGCCCACACCTTGGGCATCGACATGCACCGCGTGCGCGTGAGCGCAACCGACACCAGCAAGGTCGCCAACACCTCGGCCACGGCCGCATCCACCGGGTCTGACCTGAACGGCAAGGCCGCCGCCGACGCGGCACAGCAAATCAAAACGCGCCTGGCTCAGCGCCTGGCCACGCGGCATGGCGTGCAAGCCGATGACGTGGTGTTCGCCAACGACCAGGTTCAAGTGGCGGGCCAGACGCACCGCTTTGAAGACGTGGTGATGGACGCCTACATGGCGCGCGTGCAACTGTGGTCAGACGGCTTTTACGCCACCCCCAAGCTGCACTGGGACCGGGGCACCATGCAAGGCCGGCCTTTCTATTACTTCGCCTACGGGGCCGCAGTGGCCGAGGTGCTGGTGGACACGCTCACGGGCGAGTCCAAAGTGTTGCGCGCCGATGTGCTGCACGACGTCGGCCAGTCGATCAACCCGGCGCTGGACATCGGTCAGGTCGAAGGCGCCTTCGTGCAGGGCATGGGCTGGCTGACCACCGAAGAGCTGTGGTGGCACCCGCAAAGCGGCAAGCTGATGACGCATGCGCCATCCACTTACAAGATCCCAACGGCCAGCGATTGCCCCGCCGACTTCCGCGTCAAGCTGTTTGCCAACCAGAACCACGAAGACAGCATCTACCGCTCAAAAGCCGTCGGTGAACCGCCCCTGCTGCTGCCGTTCTCGGTGTTTTTTGCCATCAAAGACGCGATCTCCTCCGTGCGGCAGCACCGCATCGAGCCCGACTTGCGTGCGCCCGCCACCGCAGAGGCCATCTTGAACGCCATCGACGCCATCAAAGCAGTGCCAGCATGAACAGCCTGAGCGCCCGCGCGCTGCACACCCGTGCCACGGCCTGGCGACAAGAGGGGCGAGCCACCTGTGTGGTCAGCGTGATCGAGATCAAGGGCTCGACGCCACGCGACGCTGGCACGCGCATGCTGGTCAGCTTGGATGAGGTGCAAGGCACCATTGGTGGTGGACACCTGGAGTGGCAGGCCATCGACATGGCGCGGCGCTCGCTCAATGCGCAGCCACCTGCCGATGTTGCAAGTCCTGAGCCTTGGCAGCACACCTTCCCGCTCGGCCCCACGTTGGGCCAGTGTTGTGGCGGCGTGGTGGTGCTGGGCTTTGAGCACCTGAGTGAGCAAACGCTGCGCTCGTGGCCCATGCCCGCCCCCCGCTTTCACCTGGAACTGCACGGGGCTGGTCATGTGGGCCAGGCCATCGTGTCCTTGTTGCACGACATCGATTGCACCGTGCGCTGGATCGACGAGCGCGCTGACGAAGCGTCAGAACCCAACCCGCAAGCGCTGCCGAGCGCCGAGCTAAGGGCCGCACTGCCGCCGCACATCGTCTGCCTGCCGACCGAGGCGGCGCACCTGGAAGTGGCCGACGCACCGGCCAACAGCGTTCACCTGGTGCTCACGCACCGACACGACCTGGACCTGCGCATCGTCAAAGCCGTGCTGACCCGTGACGACACGGCCTTTGTCGGCATGATCGGCTCGCGCACCAAAGACGCCAAGTTCCGGCACCGCCTGTCTGAGATGGGCATGAGCGATGCGCGGATTTCCCGCCTGCATTGCCCGATTGGCTTGCCAGAGATCGCCGGCAAAGAGCCTGCCGTGATCGCCATCTCGGTGGTGGCCCAACTGCTGCAACGCTTCGCGCCACAAGGCCTTGTCTGATTGCCCACGCCCGCGCCACTCCGGCATGAAAAAAGGCGCATCACCGAAGTGAGGCGCCTTGGTCAGCAGTGAAGCGGCTCAGCCGCAGACATCAAGCTGCTTTGCGACGACGAGCCAACATCACGCCGGCCACAGCCAGACCAGCCAAGGCCATGCCAGCCGCTTCTGGCTCAGGCACCGCCGAGGTAGGCGACGTTTGAACCGACACGCGCAGGGTGTTGATGCTCAAGCTGGCGTTGGCCGAGGGCTCAGCCATGATGAGGCCAACAGCGTCAACGTGCTGCAACACCGAAGAGGTCGTCCCGGCTTTGAAAGCCACCGAACCGGTCACCGAGACAGGCGCGTCGACGATGTCGCCGAACTTGGCGTCCGCGTTGACCACTGTCGAGTTGCGCACCGTGGGGTTGACAACGTCGTTGCTCCAGAACGGGCTCAACTCAAGGTAAACAAAGGCTTTGTTTTCCTGGCTGAGGCTGTAGGTGCCGTTCAAAGTGCCACTCACGCCCGAAAGCTGGTAGCCCGACTTGGCCGTCACGGTGGCGAGAACGCCGTCGAGCGAGTTGAATGGTCCGAAACCAGAGACATTGCCCAGATTCGAGAACGTCAGTTCATTGCCAGAGAACGAAACCGTCGAGCCAGCCAAGAAGCTGTCATCGAAAGAAATGTCGAACGCCGAATTGCCGTAGGTCACTGGCGCGGCCATGGCCGAAGCGCCAGCCGTCAGCAAGAGCGCAGTGCACAGTAGTTTCTTCATGGTCGCCTCTGATGTAACAATGTGTTGTAACTATAGCCAACCCAAAGGCGCCGTGGGAGAAATCGCGCCCCCCTAGTCCGGGGACTACGTTGCGCATTGAACTGGCATTCACCCCCATTGACCGCACCAAGCTCAGGGATTGCCCCGGGTTTTTGCAAACCACTCGCCCAATGCCGCACGTTCGTCTGGCGTGATTTGCGTGGCATTGTTCATGGGCATGGCCTTGAGCACCACCGCTTGTTGGTAGATTTGTTGGGCGTGTTGGGTCATCAGTTCAGGGGTGTGCAGCATCACCCCCTTGTTGGCCAATTGCGCATTGTGGCAAAGCACGCAGCGCGCCTGAACAATGCCCCAGGCTTTGCCGGTCAGCGCCTCAGCCGAGAAGGGCACAGCCTGGGCCGAAGGCGCTTGGGCCGCGGGCTGCGGTTGAGGCGCCAGCCACACCATGACACCCAGCATGATCGCCGCACTGGCGATGGCCCAGTGCCATGGCGCCGACTTGCCCGCCACTTCGGTTTTGTGTCGCGCCACAAAAAACTGGCGGATCAAGGCGCCCGACACCATGATCAGCACCAACACCAGCCAGTTTGACGAATGGCCATGCGCCCAGCCATAGTGGTTGCTGAGCATGGCAAACAACACCGGCAAGGTGAAGTAGGTGTTGTGCACGCTGCGCTGTTTGGCGCGCTGCCCGTGCACCGGATCCACCGGCTCACCGGCCCGCATGCTGGCAATCACCTTGCGTTGCCCCGGAATGATCCAGAAAAACACATTGGCGCTCATGCTCGTGGCCATCATCGCGCCCACCAGCAAAAAGGCAGCGCGGCCCGCGAACAGCTGACAAGCCAGCCAACTGGCGCCCACCACGCTCACAGCCACGGCCAAACCCAACCACGCATCGCGCCCCGGCTTGCTTCCCAGCGTGCGACACAGCCCGTCATAAAGCAGCCAAAACCCTGCCAAAAAGCCCAACGCTGCGGCAACGGCCGCATGGGGGTGCCAAGCGTGCACGGCCGGGTCAACCAAAAAGGTGCCTGCGTTGAACAAATACAGGGCCGTGAACAAGGCAAAGCCGCTCAACCAAGTCGAGTAACTTTCCCAATAAAACCAATGTAAATGGGGCGGCAAGGCAGGCGGTGCACCCAGGTACTTCTGGGGGTTGTAGAAGCCCCCACCGTGCACAGCCCACAACTCGCCCCCCACACCTTTGGCCTTCAAGGCCTCGTCATCGGGTGGCGTTAAGGTGTTGTCAAGCCAGACGAAGTAAAACGACGAGCCGATCCAGGCAATGGCCACGACCACATGGGTCCAGCGCAACAGCAGGTTCAACCATTCCAGGGCGTAGCCCCACACAGGACCCATCTCCAACATCATGCGTCCTCAGCTGCCACGGTAGGTTGAGTAAGCCCACGGACTGACCAGCAGCGGCACGTGGTAGTGCGCCTTTGGGTCGGCCAAGCCAAAGTCCAGCGGCACTTGCCCCAAAAAGGAGGGCTCAGGTAAAGCTGTTCCTTGGGCGGCAAAGTAGCCGGCCACGTCAAACACAATCCGGTAGCGTCCTGCCACGCAGGCAGTCCCTTCCAGCAAAGGGGCATCCAGCCGCCCGTCTGAATTGGTGCAGCCTTGGTGCAGCAATTGCCAGCGCTCCTTGCCAGGCGCAGACTCGGTCTGGAGATACAAGCTCACGGCCATGCCAGCGGCCGGGCGCCCCGAACTCGTGTCAAGCACATGGGTGGTCAGGCGGCCTGTGGCTTCAGCTGGGGGCAACGCGGGTGTCGATGTCATGAAACGGCTTGCCGATTGATCGTGAAACTGTATACACTTTAACCACGATGAGCGCTTCACGCAAGACTCCCACCATGCCACCAGCACGTAAGCAGGCTTCGCGCCAGGCCAGCCATCCGGCACCGCTCGACCAAGGCGATCAAGACGCGGCCAACGAGGCTGCACCGTCCAGCACAGAAATCATTGTGGCGGCCGTGACGCGGGCCATCGTGGAGCACCGCTTGCTGCCAGGCGCCAAGCTGGGCGAGCAAAAGCTGGGCGACCGCTTTGGTGTGTCGCGCACCATCGTGCGGCAAGCCATGTTCCGCCTCTCAGAGCTCAAGCTGATCAAGCTCGAGCCGGCGCGAGGCGCTTTTGTGGCCGCCCCGTCCATCCAAGAAGCGCGCGATGTCTTTGCCGTTCGCAAAATGGTGGAGAGCCAGATGCTGCGCAGCCTGATCCCCAAAATCAAACAGGCCGACATTCGCTTGCTCAAGGCCCACATCAAGGCCGAGCGTGAAGCCGTGGCGCGCATTGACGTGGCCTCGCGCACCAAACTTTTGTTTGACTTCCATGTGCGCCTGGCTGAGTTGCTGGGCAACCAAGTTTTGGTCAGCCTGATGCAAGAGCTGGTGTCGCGCTGCTCGCTGATCACACTGATGTACCAATCGTCTGACGACGCTGAAACGTCGAACGCCGAGCACGTTGACATCCTCAAGGCCATCGAGGCACGCGATGTCGAAGCGGCGGTGACCTTGATGGACGAACACCTCTCCAGCGTGGCGCTGCAATTGACCGAACGCCCCCGCGCCCCCGGCCTGAACCTGGACGACGCCTTCCTGAACTGAGCTGCCCATGAGCCACCTCTTCGTTGACCCCAAGGCCCCCTACCCTCGCGACCTCATCGGCTATGGCCGAGACGTGCCCCATGCGCGCTGGCCCGGCGGCGCGCGCATCGCCGTGCAGTTCGTGCTGAACTACGAAGAAGGTGGCGAAATCGCCGTGCTGCATGGCGATGCCGGCAGCGAACAGTTCTTGAGCGAGATGTTCAACCCCGCGTCTTACCCCGACCGGCACATGAGCATGGAGTCGATCTACGAGTACGGCTCCCGCGCGGGCGTGTGGCGGATCTTGCGCGAGTTCGAGCGCCGAGGCTGGCCACTGACCGTGTTCGGCGTGGGCATGGCCCTGGCACGCCACCCCGAACTGACCAAAGCGTTTGTGGACCTGGGCCACGAAATCGCTTGTCACGGATGGCGCTGGATCCACTATCAAAGCATGGACGAAGCCACCGAGCGCGAGCACATGCGCTTGGGCCTGGAGGCCATCGAAGCCCTGACGGGCGAACGTCCACTGGGTTGGTACACCGGCCGCGACAGCCCGAACACACGCAGGCTGGTGGCCGACGACGGCGCCCTGCTCTACGACAGCGACCACTACGGCGACGACCTGCCCCTGTGGCTGTCTCTTATACACATCTGACGCTGCCGACGAACTCTAG